>CALLLZ010000125.1 GCA_938008005.1 uncultured Marinicella sp.
TCTTGCTTATCTTTTATTATCTCATCGACCGTGGGCATACCCTGCCCTCCTGTCTCGCTCACTGTTGGTAACCGATAATGATTAGGTACAGTATAAGACGCATTCAAAGAACTTGCGCTGGCTTGTTCTTCACCACCAATAACCATATCTACTGAGCCTATGTTCATCAGTTCTTGCTCATTAATTTTTCTACTGTCTCCCAAATGAACTATGCGCACACCATCAACCTCAATAACCCATGCTGTATTAATCGGCAGAAAGCCTCGTTTGCGAATCACATCAGCAAAACCATGTTCAGTAGCCACGCCTCGAACTTTGATGGACCCCACCTGATGAACACCCGGTCCATTATAGACAGGTACGCCCTTAAAATAGTAACTGGCATCATGATCAAAATGAGGGTGCGTAATCAATACGGCATCTGCTTGAATATCTTTTGGGTAGTGATATCCCATCCATATACGACTGTTATATGGGTCAATCACAACAGATGAACCATCTTTGGCAACAAATCGAAAAGATGCATGTGCAATATATTCTATATAACCATTGGCTTTAAGCAAATCAGTTTGTACCGTCATGGCCCAAAACACAGACAGTAAGAAAGTCAAAACAGAAGTATATTGCATGGCGTACCTTCAAAAATAAAACTCCATTTAAGCACCGTTGGTATATTTTCGTCAATATGTACCAAGTAACAAGATTTACAGCTACTTTCAATTTATAGAGACTTTTGTAAGCATTCAATTTCTGTACAATTTCCTTTGCTTCTCAGTCGATTTAAAAACCTTTGAACCTTCTCTTTGGAAGTTAATACGATGGCATTTCCAGATAACACCAAAACGAAACCGATAAATACGTTAGCTGTCCATTCAAAACCTTCAAAAATACCACCCAAAATCACAGCAACAATTGGAAACATAACAATAATGTAACTGGCCTTTTCAGGACCTAAATTTTTCAATAGCACAAAATAACTGCCAAATGCTATCACCGAACCAAAAACCGCAAGATAAATCAATGAAACCACATAACCTACTTCAAATGAGAAAGTAAATTCAGCATCATTGATTAATGCAAAAATTACCAATCCAATTGAACCATAAAGCATGCCCCATGCATTGGTTGCGAAGATATTCATACCTGCATTCGAATTTCTTACACTCACCATGTTTCCTAATGATGCCACAACCGTGCCCATCAATGCCAAAGCAAGGCCCCAAAGTGATTCGCTCCCTGCATTCATTACCATCAAATCATTCCAAAACAGAGCAACAATACCCAATACCCCTAAAATCGACCCTAAATATATTCTTAACGCGATGGGTTTACCAAAAAACAAACGCGTGTTGACTATATTCATTAACAACAAAGTGGAAAACGCAATTGATGTCATGGCAGATGTCAGGTAATTTTGTGCCCAATAAAGGATCACATAATTCATACTGAAATTTCCCAACGCCAACAACAAAGTGTAGAAATGATTCGACTTTGAAAATTTCATAGGCACTTTTTTCCACATACAAAATACCCACATAATCAGTGCCGCCAACCCAAATCGATAAGCCAGAGACACTTCAACAGCAACTGAACCTAATTGGTATTCAATCGCCAACCATGTGGAACCCCAAATGAATACTGTAATTACATATAGAATTATATTTTTCATAATTTTCACCTTCTACTGTTTATATAATTGAGTTGACAAGTGATCAGTTTAATGAAAAACTGTATACTTAACAGATACAGATTTATTAATATACAACATATACAGATTTCATATTTGATTTAAAAAACCATGTCACAAGCCATTAAAAAAAACAGCGAGCAATACTTATATCAACAAGTCATAGCTATGATTTTGGAAATGAAAGCCTCTGGCACACTTCGCCCAGGAGACAAACTACCCTCCTTAAGAAAACTGAGCAAACAACTCTCCTTAAGCATTCCTACAGTTAAGTTGGCTTATACAGAACTTGAAAGACAAAATGTGATCGTTGCCAGACCTAAATCTGGGTATTTCATGAGGTCCACTCACAACCCCTTACTGTTACCTAAAAAAGGTAAACTTGGCCAATCCCCCACTAAAGTCAATAAACAAAGCTTAATTGAACAAGTCTATGAAGCGCTACACCGCTCTGGAAACATAACTTTGGGGATAGCCAATCCATCAACGGCTCACCCCTGTGATAAGGCATTGGCCAGACACATGCGACAAGTGCTCTCCAAAGCAGGAGCCAGAGCCATATCTTATGGCCCAACAACTGGGTTTGCTCCATTAAAAAGACAGTTGGCTTTGCGCTATTTCAATTATGGATTACAACTTAACCCAGAAGAAGTCCTGGTAACCAATGGCGCTCAAGAGGCATTATCTATTGCACTGCAATGTGTAGCCAAAGCTGGTGATGTCATTGCAGTTGAATCACCTGCATTTTTTGGGATTCTTGAATTAATTGAATCGTTAGGCATGATGGCTTTAGAAATACCTTTGTGTCCGGAAGAAGGCATTGGAATCAATGATTTAACCACCGCAATCAAAAAACATCCCATTAAAGCCTGCCTCTTTTCCTCTTCGATCAGCAACCCCATTGGTTCTTTTATGTCAGATGAAAGCAGAAAAGAAATGGTTTCATTCCTCGAGTCAAAGCACATTCCTTTGATAGAAGATGATGTTTATGGCGATCTTTATTTCACTGAAAATCGAGGCACCCCAGCACAATGCTATGCTAAAAAGGGTTTGGTACTTACTTGTAGCTCTTTTTCAAAAACTGCGGCCCCAGGCTATCGTGTTGGCTGGTTGGTTGCAGGAAAGTTCGATGAAAAAGCCAGGCTCTTAAAGCGCGCACTTTCATGCTCTACCTCATTGATTAACCAATGGACCTTAGCAGAGTATATAGCTGGCTCAGAATACGACAGACACATGCAAAAACTCAGAGAGATCCTCAAATGCAATAAAGGTCGAATGTTGGCAAGCATCCATAAGCATTTTCCCAAAAACACCAGAATCAGTAATCCAATGGGCGGCGGTGTTTTGTGGGTTGAACTACCTAAAAATATAGATTCAGAACAATTGTTTTATCAAGCCGTTGAAAATAATATCAGCATTGCTCCTGGCTCCATTTTTTCAGCCAGCAAAAAATTTAAAAATTTTATCCGATTAAGTTTTGGCATGCCTTGGACAAAAGAAATAGATGACGCCCTTGAAGTATTAGGGGCAATGGTCAATCAAGAGAAACTTTCTTGATACTAGGTAGTAACTCTATGGTGCTTTTAAATGCATCTGCATTCTCAAGAGATGCCATTATTTTTTTATTGGGAAGACAGTCATCACTCACCCATTGTAATAAACTCGGGTCTGGGTCACAAAATAAGATATCTAATGACAATCGATCCAAACCATATAAACCCCTGTGAATCATATTGGCTGAAAACACCAACAAATCACCTGCGTTCAATTCAACACTCAATCCCGTTGAAAGATTGTTATGTTTCTTCTTACCATTTTTTTCTAACCTGACATTAAGTTCTTCATTCGTATCCCAACGTTGATGTGATCCTGGAACCAATTCAACCCCTGGCTCATCAAACATTGGAACGCGAAAATGAAGCACTTCTGTTTCAGACAAAGCTGCTTCTTGCTCCTCAGCAGTCAGATGATACTGCAAGTCTCTGTGCCAATAATTATTTTGCTCTTTATTAAAAGGATCAAAGAATAGTTGGGTATTCATAAAAGTTGGACGACGATTCATTAAAGAAGTCGCAACATCCATTAATTTAGATGAGCCAACAAAGTTAAAAATCTGCTTCCTTTGAGTGGTATTCAAATGCTCTGTACCGGTGATATATGCAGAATTTATTGCATTACTTGCATAAAATTCTGAATTTTTCCGCTTCCAAGACTCATGAAATTCCAACAATACCTCACGCAACTCTAATAGCTCATTATCTTTTAAAAAGCCTTTAAAAACACAATACCCATTTTGCTGATATGTTTCACTCATCATCTTTTATTTCTTTAGTTGTACGCATAGCCTTTTTATAAGCACAACTTATCTCTTAGCTATATTCTTTATGATAAAAAATGTTGTACATAGAAACATGTTTTTCTTTACTGAGTAAAAAACCCTCATCTTCTTCATAGTACTTGGCCAACTCAGGGCGCTCTCCAGCAAACTGCTTGATAGATTCCATTGAGTCCCAAATTGTCACCAGTAAAAAGTGTGCTTTTGTTTCTTCATCTTTTCTCTGAAAAAAAAGATTCAACAAACCTTTAACTGATGAATAATCCGGTGCTGCCCTTTCAACCATAAATTTTTCATACTCATCGGCTTTTTCAACAGCCACTTCTCCATGCCACAACCTCATTATTGACATATATTTTCCTCCTTAATCTAAAGACAATACAAACACTTTTATGGTATTT
>CALLLZ010000126.1 GCA_938008005.1 uncultured Marinicella sp.
ACCATCAGCTATACAATCAAAATGTGTGAACTGTACTCCGATTTGAGTTTTAAGAGTTTAAATCAGTTATTAATGTAAGCGTTTTAATTTTGAACGTAATGAAGGGCGTACTGGTGTCTACTTATAAAGTGTGTGTATAAGTAGAGACGATCAGCTATACAATAAAATGTGTTAGCTGTATTCTGGTTTGGACTTTCAGGATTCAGATCAGTTAAATGCAAACGTTTTAACTTTGAACGTAAGAAGAGTGTACTTGTTTCTACTTATAAAGTGTGTGTAAGTGTGTGAAAGTAGAGACCATCAGCTATGACAAATCAGTACACTCTCATTTGCATTTAATTTTATTAAGAAAGAATTTTCAAGTATTTACGTTGTCTTATGACAAAATAATTACAAAAATTCACAATTCTCTTGAAAGCCTCCATTTAAATATTCAATGGAACCAAAATGTGTCATATTTGGTGATTTTATAGAAAACCATGAATGGTCTTTACCTCAGTTTATTCTAAAACCAGACACATAAACACATTATTCGGATCCTCCACATAATCAGCAAAAGGGTCACAATAAAAGAAACCATGTTTGCTATAAAGCCTTCTTGCTGGCTCGAAGTACGCCATTGAACCTGTTTCAAGCTTCAACTTTAGATACCCCCTTTCTTTAGCAATCTGAATCACATACTCAAGTAAACGAGTGCCTACCCCCATTCTGGTAAAAGTTGATGAGGTTTTCATCGACTTTATTTCAGCTAGATGTGTGCTCCAGTGTTTTAATGCAATACAACCCACCAATTCTCCTGTACACCACATTGACCATAAAGTAATTTCAGATTGTTGAAGTGCATTGAGATCTAAAACATGCCGACTTTCAGGAGGGGAATTTTCAGCCATGCGCTCTTGGTGATCAGATAGCAAAGCTTGTATGGCTAAACCAGATAAATCATCAATCTTTATCTCAAACATATCTTTCGTATTTTAGAATACTACAAATTTATATCATCTTGAAAATGCCCACATCAGTAATACTGCGTATTTATCAAAACCTGTGTATTAAGAATAGGCTTATTAACTTTCTCGACCATTAATCTTGTTTAAAAATGATTCTTGCGATATCAGATGCAATCATATCATTCGACCTGCCTGCCTCATTAGTCAAGATGATGATGGTTACTTTTTCATCTAGGTAACGTAAAAAATCTGCAAAAAATATACCATTCCCTCCATTATGCGCAATGAGCTCGGTATCTCTGGAAGTTGGGAAAATAGCCCAACCATATCCATAAAAAGATGATGCATTAACACCTTCTCGCATGTGCTTTTTATAGAAACTTTGTTTGGCATATTCAGACAATATTTTTTCACCCAATAATGCCACATGCCATTTATACATATCTTCAGCAGTCGATAAAACACCACCATTGCCTTTCAAATGTAGAAACGGTGCATCTGGACCCCATGTTTTTTTATTCGGCTTCCCCCACACCTTTCCCTTTAGGTAACCCACAGCAATTTTCCCCTGATCAAACCTTGGACGTGTATAACCTGTCATGCTCATATTCGCGGGTTTCCACAAATGATCATATAAATACTGTTCATAGCTTTGCTTAGAGACCTGTTCAATAATCAAAGCCAGCAGACTGTAACCAACATTTGAGTATTCAAAACCAGACCCTGGTTTAAACAATAATTTCTTATTCAAGGATTGCTTGATAAAAATTGACTCAGTGATGGCTTCATAATCATCTCCTATAATTCCAGGTAGCCCAGCTGAATGAGTCAACAATTGGTGGATGGTTACATACTCTTTATCTTTTGGGATACCTGAAAAATATTTACTGATTTTATCTTCGACCTGAAGCTTACCTTGCATTTGCAACTTTAATACAGCCGCGGCAGTAAATTGTTTACTGATAGACCCTATGTCAAAAACTGTATTGATAGCGTTATGAATACCTCGTTCTTTATCGCTAAAGCCATAGCCTTGTGAGAGCATTCTTTGGCCACCCACATCAACAAGAATGGTTCCGGAAAACCCAGCTATTTCTAATTTCTTCATATATTTTTCAATGCGCTCTTTCACAACACTTATATTAAGCTCCTTGGTGTGAGCTGATGAGGTTGATGAAAGTACCTGTGAGAAATTGAGTAATGCGATCATAAATAAGATTTTTTTCATAAAATGCTCCATTAAAAAATTTTAATTACCCTATAAGACTCTAAATGTTAAACTAAGGTCGCAACAATTTATATATTTATAAAAACTCAGGTACGTCCAAAAATAGACGCTTTAGGCTTGGTTTGATCGAATCGTTATTCATATGATATAGGGCGGTCAGAAAATTCTGAATAGATCAAATTTTCCATAAAAACAAACCCTTCCACCTGAGATTAATATGAATAAAAAAAGGCTTATGAATTTATGTTAATGATTCCAAGCGCATTTTAACTATGAATACAGCACAGGATATTTAAGTTCATATCAAAACCTTATTTTGAATGTCACTGAATTTATCTACTTAACGTATGTAAAGTTAACAATCTATTAAATTAAAAAAGGAAACACATGCTTAAACAATCAATTTTATTGGCATCATTAATCACTGTAAGTGCTTGTCAGTCTTCTGACCAATCTTCTGGCTCTACTTCTGACAGCTCACCTGGGAAAGCGGGAAACTTGGTATTAGATTTCAGTAAAACTGAAGTAAAAACCGACAACTGCTTACCTACACTCAAGCTCAAAGAAATTGACACCAAAAACATTGCAGCAATAAAAGCAGTGGCAGAAATGTATGATACCTCAGATAAAAAGTTCAACTCTATCGATATAGATATAAAAGTGAATCACCCATTGGCTACTGTGCTTTTTTATCCTCAAGATGTCGAATGTAAAGATTTAAGTCTCAAAATTAAAATCAATGAATGTACATCGAAAACTGACAACAACCAAGTAATCAAATGCCCCAGCATCACCTCTAAAGGCACAGAGATGATCAAAGACATCAGCATAATTACGGACTGATTAAATTTAATTCCATTATACTAATAGGAGTTAACGCTCCTATTAGTTCATACCGCAGTATTTCATTTTCTCTGTTAATTTAATATTATCAATCCATAATTTCTGACCAACTTCAGTTCCTAATGTGGCATAAAAAGCCACAGATTCAGAGCTAGATACCGCCGGAATAGTTATGCTATAGGCTTGGTACAAAGTGTCATCAATATGGACGCCATTAGCACTTGAAAGATTAGTCACAAAAGCAGTGCCAAAATCTGTTCCACTTGCATTTAAACTTTTCGCATCAAAGCTAAGTTTGTACTCTGTCCCTACTGTTAAGCCATTAAAAATCAACTCCCAATAACTGTGATTAGCAGCTGTTGAGGTGGTCTGTAAAGCATGTTGTCCAATTGCTGCATGATTATCAGAATTTGAATCAGTAACTACAGTCAAAATAGAATTTGAACCGTTATTACCCAGTTGCCAGTTGCTACCAATTTGATTGTTTTCATTCAATGGATTAGTGGCATCTGATTCTGTATACAAATTATCTGATACATTGACTCCTGTTAAACTATGCAAGTACTCATCGATATTATTCCATCCATTGTTATTTTCGTCCCCATAAGCTGCTTTCGAAAGTGTACCAAATGCGGCCATTTCCCATTCATCAGCCATACCATCATCATCCGAGTCAATCACTACTGCTGACATTGGACTCAGCACTGGCCAACCGCCTACTTCAGCTGGGTCATTGATAATTCCATAGTAATTTGCGGAGCCATCCCAGGCAGCAGGATCTGTACCAGCAATGGTTTTCTCTATGACAGGCGTTTTGTTAATCACGTCATAAATCACACGTTCATCAACGGCATCTTTTTTTATTGATGCGCCCACATGATCTAACATAACTGCATCAAGCATAACAGCATCTGGCAATGATGAAAATTGAGACTCTAAAGGTGTGCTGAATGATGTTAATGAACGGCCTATCTGACCGTTGGGGTTTCCATACTGCCCCACTTCGCCCCATTCTGATTGGGTATCGTCAGTTCTGTGAACTCCGATATTTCCTTGCACATAAATTTGGTCATCAATTGTTTCTGGCATATGAATCATATAACGAACCAAACGATTATCCTTGCCAGCAATCAATAAATTTTTGACTACATTGGTCTGCATACCAACACCGTTAGATTCAGCACCTCCACTTAGCTCTATTTGAAAGTATCGATTATTATATAAAAGATTATTAACAACTTCGACACTACCACCTGGCGCAAATACTCGTGGGTTTCTTCCATCATTATGGGCAAAGAGGTTATTATAGAAAGACAGTTCTCCAACTGGTGCACCATCATAACCAAAGATAGAACCTTTGGAATGACCTGTTTGATAAGCACTGTGATTTGGATCAGTAGAATATCGATGCGATGAAAAATACAAGCCTTCGGAACTGATGGAGTTTTGCATGGTTCCATGGGTACCCGATCCAGAGGATACATTTTCATCGGTAGACCAAGAAAATGATGAATGATCTATCATCCAATTGCTACCAAAAATATTGAGGTTATCACCAGAAACTTCACCAGCTAAACCGGGACCTCGCCTTAACCTCATATACCTCATAACAACATGGTCACTGTCAAAACTGATTAAGCCGGTGTTATTCAATCCATTTGACCGAACTGTAATCCCTTCTCCTCCATTAACAAATGCAGTTTGCCCTGCAATATGGATGTTATTAGCAGAACTGAATATTTCACCTTCTAAAACAATGGTTCCAGAAACTTTAAACAAAACATAGCGATTGTCTTCTGACAGCGCATCTCGAAGAGACCCAGGGCCACTGTCACTCAAATTAGTCACATAGTAGATGTCCCTTTCTGGCTGGCCCACTCCTGCAAAACGACCATAACCTTGAGCTCCGGGAAATGCAGCTAAAGCATCATTTGATGGCTCAAAGCCATGTTGAATGATGACATCCGGAATACAAAATTCTTCACTCTCTACTCCTTGGTCCAGCAAGAATTGTGCATTGGCATCATTACTTAAAAAAATAGAATTTATGACACTGGTAATAATAACAGTCCATATCAACTTAAATTCAACGCGCATCAAAATCACTCAATTAAATTTATTAAGCAAAGATTAGCATAAAAAGCATAAGTTAATTTGCTATCTAATTCACAATAATCACGATCAACATTGAATCAAAACTGGGTACAAACACCACCATCAAAGCCATTGGCAAATATCGTATCTGATGCAAACTGTATGACATCAATAGGAGCTGTAGCAAATGGGGTATACCCAACAGTACCCTCCGCACCGCCCACGACATCATCGAGGCTGTCTGAAACCCTTTCGCCTGTTCCCATTGGGTTATCGACATGTGTGGGGCCAGTGGCATCTGACCACCAATTATCAATGGCAACAATTCCATCATTGTTAACACCGGCATGGATGGCAGCAGTAATTTGGTCACCAAAGTTATTATTCTGAATGGTGTAGTCTGCTGTATCAACCACTGAGTTATTGAGGAACACACCCATATCATTACCACTGAAGGTTGAGCAATTGACATTAAAATCAGTCAATTCATTACCTACAATATTAGTTTCAAACAAATTAATACCAGCGAAACCATTGTCAGAAAATATAGTTCTTGAAATCTCAATTTCACCTGCACTGATCAGAAAAATCCCTGAAAAACCCTCAACAATGGCATTGTTATTCAACGTTGAATCGGAAACTTGTGTGCTTACCATGTCGATAATCGCTAAACCTGGTCCACGGTTATTATTTGAAATTAAATTATTAACTACTAAGGTACCAGGTGATTCCACCACAGTGCCAGCTGAATCATTCAAATCATCGCCATTATTTAAAGATTCAGAATCAATGATGCTTATCTGTAGCGCATCAGTTGATGCCGCCGAATCAATATCAATGCCTTCATCTGTGTTGTTATTTGCTTGTACCAACATCACATTAACTTGCGTGTTCGCAGGGCCATCCAAGTTGACACCATTTCCTTGGTTATCATTGGTGATTGAATTGTTAACATCAATGGTATGCCCTCCTGCAGCCACTTCAAGGTCAATACCATCGGCATTATTACCATTGGCCGTAACATGGCTTACAGTGATATCACCATCTATCAAATCCAGGTCGATACCATCATCATCAACTGATAAAACCACAAAACCATCAATGGTTACATCACCAGCAAAAAAACTGCCTGAATGTAGAAATGCTGCCCCAGAAACTGGGGTCATTTGAACTGTACCCGCTGTCGATATATTGTTACTATCTACTGTAATGAATTGAATATTGCCATCTGCTGCAGGACCTAAAGCACTGCCCATCAAACTCAAGTCTACCGCCTCAGAATAAACACCAGGAAAAACCCGTATCTCATCATCACTGACAGCATTATTCAAAGCTTCTTGAATGGATACATAACAAGTTGTCAAACCAGCACAACTGGCTACATTGTCTACATACAAACTGGCTGCATGAATATTATGGTTGAATACAAGCAGTGTAAATGCGGCGATGTTTTTTATTTTAAATGGGGTCATTTTATGTTCCTCTGTAGGGTATTCATTGATCTCTTGTTAAACGAATTTTCATCAATATGATTTCTTAACATACTCGGTTAAAATCACAATTCTTTGACTTTCAACTTTACCTTCAATTTGACTGGGGTTGTCATGCACCAATGAAATACTCCTTACCGCAGTGCCTTGCTTGGCTGTAAATCCACCACCTTTGACTTTCAGGTCCTTTACCAAAGTAACCGTATCACCCGCTTCAAGTTTGGCGCCATGACAATCAGTATGAAAAACCACTTCTGTGCCTTCGCCTGTTGCTTTGGCCCATTTCAGTTGGTTATCTTCTAAATACATCATATCTAACAAAGCCTGTGGCCAACCTTCTTCTGACAAACGAGTTAATAAACGCCAAGCCAAAACTTTAACAGCTGGTACTTCACTCCACATGCTGTCATTTAAGCACCGCCAGTGATTGGCGTCCGTAAGGCTTGTGTCATCTATTTGAGTGCGGCAAGTACCACAAAGATAAGCACAAGATTCTACATCCTGCTGATCAACAGGTTCAACCTGATACACTTGGAGGGCATCGCTGGCTTGGCACAACTCACATTGAGCACTTGAACGTTCTTTTAATACGGCTTCTATTTTCATGTTACGAATTATACTTTTAACTTGAAATTAAGTTGATTACTTTTGATCATTATTTCGACCTTGCCAACCTCACGTTGCGGTGAATAATAAGCTTAGGTATAAGTTTAAATATTAGACTTCAGCCGACCTACTTAGCTAAGTCAGTTCTACAAAAAAGGTTGGCTGAAGCCAACAACCCTGAATCGTTCCATCACAGCAATGTAGCTTGGATTATTGACGCCCTTTGGGTTGTCGACTTCAGTCGACCTGAGTTTCTATACTGAATATTCATATTTTTTTATAGATGACTTTTACTTAAGTTATTGGCACAATCAACACTTATATTCGATCACCTATAGAGGGCCTATATGCACAATCTGATAACCGTTGTTGGTTTTTTACTGTTCAGCTTGATTGTTAACGCTGAAGATGAAACAGCAACAGACAAACCCAAAGACATCGCTGGATTCACTGAAAAAATGGAGCTTCACACTGGTTTTGTGGATTTCTATTGGGATAATTCGGCCGGTAAAATTTATCTTAAAATCAATCAATTCAATCAAGATTTACTCTACACCTATTACCTCAGGTCTGGTGTGGGTTCGAATGACATAGGCTTGGATCGTGGTCAAATTGGTGGCTATTCATTGGTCCAATTCAAAAGATTAGGCAACAAAATCATGATGATTGAACCCAATCAGTCTTTTCGAGCTTTTTCTAACAATGCCGCAGAACGTCAAGCGGTAGAAGATGGTTTTGCTCAATCCATATTATGGGGCGGTGAAATTGTCGCCTATGAAGGGAAATCAGTTTTGGTAGATTGGACGGAGTTCTTATTGCGTGATTCACAAGGCATAGCTCAGCGCCTAGATCTGATGAAAGAAGGGCATTTTAGTGTGGATAAAAACCGTTCAGCGATAGATATGAAGCACAGTAAAAACTTTCCTGAAAACACCGAATTCGAATCATTGATTACCTTACAAGGAAAAAAACCCGGTCCACACGTCAGTTCAGTGGCACCCAACAATGACATCATCAGCCTCAAAACTCACCACTCTTTGGTCAAACTTCCTGATACACCTTATCAAAGCAGAACATTTGATCCTCGTTCAGGTGGCATTCCTATCAGTTTTAAAGATTATGCTGCACCTTTAGGAATGAGCATGAACCAACAATGGGTCATTCGCCATCGCTTAGAAAAACAAGACCCAAGTGCTGCCATCAGTGACCCCATTGAGCCGATTGTTTATTACTTAGACCCAGGTACGCCTGAGCCAGTTCGTTCTGCCCTACTCGATGGAGCGAAATGGTGGACAGAAGCTTTTGAAACAGCCGGTTTCTCTAATGCTTTTCATGTTGAAATACTGCCTGAAGATGCAGATCCTTTGGATATGAGATACAACACCATTCAATGGGTGCATCGATCAACTCGTGGCTGGTCTTATGGATACAGCATAGTTGATCCTCGAAGTGGTGAAATTCTCAAGGGACACGTCACCTTGGGGTCTCTTCGAGTCAGACAAGATATGTTGATCGCCCAAGGCCTCTTATCCCCATATGATGGACAACAAAATACAGAACAAGTCGAACAAGATATTGAAAATATGGCTCTGGCCCGCCTACGTCAACTGTCAGCACACGAAGTTGGTCATACTTTGGGGTTGATTCACAATTTCTACTCAAGCAGTAATGACAGGGCTTCTGTAATGGACTATCCACACCCATTGGTACAAATTAACTCACAAGGCAAAGTGGATTTGAGTGCAGCTTATGAAACGGGTATCGGTTCATGGGATAAGGTGTCATTAAAATACTTATATCAGGACTTCAAATACCTCAGCTTAAATTCACAGCAAGAACAGCAACAGCTTAATCAACTGTTAGACCAAGCTCGAAGCGATGGTCATGTCTTTATCGCTGATCGAGATGCCAGAGACCCAGGAGGCAGCCATCCCTACGCACATTTGTGGGACAATGACCAGGATGCAGCGGCAGGACTATTGAAAGTATTAAAAGTGCGTGAAAAAGCATTGGCAGACTTTGGGCTGAATACCATTAAAACAGGTGAACCTGTGGCCAATTTAGAACGTTATTTAGTACCTATATATTTATTTCATCGTTTTCAGACTGAAGCGGCAATTAAACTCATAGCAGGGGTTAATTATCGTTATGCAATCAAAGGTGAGACCGACGTTAAGGCCACTATTGTTGCTGCAGATTCCCAACTAACAGCATTAGCTGCCATATTAAAAACACTTAAAGCTGAAACCTTAGCCGTACCTGAGAATTTACTGCCCTATTTGTTACCACCAGTGGAAGGTAGTTCCCGTGACCGTGAACATTTCAAGCATCGCACTGGCTTGAACTTTGATGCGCTGGGTGTGGCGGAAACCGCTGCAAAACACAGCCTATCATTATTACTTAACCCAGCCAGAGCCAATCGCTTGGTTGAACATCATGCCCGAGATCAGCAATATCCAAGCCTGCGAATGGTTTTAAAACAGTTATGGAATAACACTTGGGAACAAGTACATTCTGATAGCTATTTACGAGCCATTCAACAAGGAATTAACTGGGTTACCTTACAACAACTTATGACACTAAGCGTTGACGAATCCGCATCCCCTCACACCCAAGCACAGTTATCAAACTTTTTGAAAAACAAACAAAAATCACTGGCTAAAAGTCGTAAAGATACCGTTTTTAACCAATCAGCGGCGGCGGCAATAAAACAATTCTTAGCGGACCCCAAAAAGGCTCATATTATCCAACCTAAACCCATTCCACCAGGTTCGCCAATTGGAACCCATTAAAGAAAATACTTGTCATCCTGAACACAGCGAAGCGGAGTTGAAGGATCTGGTTGGTTTGGCGCAATGTGTTTTTTAAAATTAACGATTAACGCTACCAGATTCCTCCACTCGTTCCTCGGTCGGAATGACCGTAATAGAACAAATCGAGACACTATAAAAAACATTCAAGTTACCGAAAACACAGATCTATTGAGCCTAAGGAAACTTTAATAAATAGAAAACATCTCAACTGGCTTAAAATATCCAACTCCACCAAAAGGCGCTCTTATGCGAGGCTTGACTAGATTTCAAACTAACGTTAGAAATTAACTGAATTCAACCGCAGCAGTGACAAACTTAATTTAAAATCAGGTAAGATTAAGGGCTTCTTTGAATTGGAAAAAAAATGGGCATCCTTACCGGTAAAAAAGCACTTATTGTTGGCGTCGCCAGCAACCGTTCAATCGCTTGGAGTACGGCAGAATTCATGCACCAACAAGGTGCAGAGCTGGCTTTCACTTATCTTGATGATAAGTTAAAAAAACGTGTCGATAAAATCGCTGCCTTAACAGGCTCTGAAATTGTTTTGCCTTGTGATGTTAATTCCGACCAACAAATTGATGATGTCTTCACTGAATTAAAAAAACAATGGGATGGTCTGGATATCATCGTTCATTCAGTCGGCTTTGCACCACGTGAGTTGTTACAAGGCAGTTACCTCGACAACTTAACTCGAGAAGGTTATCAAGTAGCCATGGATACCAGTTCATACAGTTTCGCTGCATTGGGGAAAGCCGGTAGAGAAATGATGGAAGGCAGAGACGCTGCATTATTGACCTTATCTTATTTAGGGGCGGTCAGAGCCATGACCAATTACAATGTTATGGGTGTGGCAAAAGCGGCGCTAGAGGCCAATGTTCGCTATATGGCACATGCCCTAGGTGTTGATGGTATTCGAGTAAATGGCATCTCAGCTGGTCCAATTAAAACCTTAGCAGCATCAGGTATCGGAAACTTTAAATCAATGCTTGACCATGTCGCAAAAGCAGCCCCATTACAACGCAACATCAGCCAAGAAGAAGTGGCCAAAGCGGCCGCGTTTCTATGTTCAGATTGGGCATCAGGTATTACAGGAGAAATCACCTATGTAGATGCCGGTTATAACATCATGGCCATGACCGAAATCGGTCAAAACTAAAATCACTCACATTACGATCAAAGCCATATCTGGCCGATATGGCTTTTTAGTTTGTTGATTCAAAAATTTAAACTTATTGAAATTTTATTGGACATAAATATTGAACATGTTGCCAATTTGTTGCCACGCTAAGTCAACACCTCGGACAAACTACCATATATTTAAAGAAAAGATGGTGCGCTCGGAGGGAATTGAACCCCCGACCTGCCGCTTAGGAGGCGGCCGCTCTATCCGGCTGAGCTACGAACGCATTAAGAATGAGTATTCTATTCGTTGTGCGTTTTTTCTGCAAATATAATGGCGACCTTATTCACTGCTGGATCAGTGATTAAAGGAGTGATGTAATTAAATACTGAGTTATTATGTTCTGCAGCAATCTAGTATCTGTTTTGAAAACACTCTATTCAGGTCAATGATGAATATTAAAAGATAGATTAAAAACATGGTACAGAATTGATGACTGCACCATGTGAGTTAAAATTATATTTTACAGTTGACGCTTTAAATCGGAGTATAAGCAGAACAACTTACTTTACAATCATTGAAAGAAGCCCAACAATGATCCGTGCCATAACAACTCGACCCATTGTGATTGGCATTAAAACAATTCCAAAGATTATTTTCGCATTGAGCTACACACTGATTGTAGGATGTATCGCTATTGCTGTCGGTCACTATAGCCGCGTATGGTTTGTCGGTAACTATACATTCGCTTGGTTTTGAAGCCTTTACAATCGAATCAGCGAATGAGCCAACGTATTGACATTTTTTTGTTGCAAAACCAGTACTTGTTACACACAAAAGCATGACAAACACAGCAGCAATAATTGATCTAAACTTTAACATAACTTGTTTCTCCTGAACTTCATATAAGGGAGTCAATAGCATGCATAATAACCAAAAAAACGACAACAAAGTTTTTATGAGAAGTTATGAGAAATTATAAGCTCTGAAAAATAAGCAGTCTATAACAAACCTATAAAGCAGGTATTAATTAATCATTAAATTTTATTGACTAACAGCTTTTTCTGCAAATACAATGGCGATCTTATTAGCTGCTGGATCAGTGGTTAAACGAGTGATGTTATTTAACTTAGGGTTGTTAAACTCTGCAACAATAAACCACCTTTTTTGGTCATTACTGAGAAATAAAGTATTGTCTCGGCCTGCCCAAAAACGCCCTTTACTGTCAACTGTAAAGTCTTCAACAGCCATAGGTAGTGCCATAATGTCAGTCACTTCAGACAGCTTCTTTTTGCGAGATTTAATTCGCCATGGTGTGGTGCTTTTATCGACGTAATAGATAAGCTGGTTGGTCAGATCATTAACAAAAGTACGCCCTACATTATTTTCCAATAAAGCAGGTATTTTGTCTTTACCCATATGATATAAATCACCGCCATTAGAATCATTAAGTACAAAACTCCAGTTTTGATTATCTACCGTCCAATTAAAATAACCCACTTGTTTCAGATCGCTGTATCTTCTCATCTGTTTTTCTGCAGTTCCGTCAGTATTCAATAAAACAATATACTGATCACCTGATGCATCAACTTGAACCACACTCAATCCATTTTGACCAATCATGGGTGTGGGAGAATATTCACTTTCTGCTGTGACCATATAAGGTTTGGTTTCCTCTGTGACCACATTGTATTGATAGATGTCAGTTTGGCTGATACCTTTGGTTTCAACTGCACGCGTGTAGTATAAGACACTCCCATCATTTGAAAATCTAGGTTGAGAGTCATATCCAACGTGATTACTGATGTTTTTACCTTTTGATAATTGAATGTTGCCAGTCAAATCATGTGCGATATCAAACAGCAGAATCTCGTTACCAGGTATTGTCGGTACAGGGCTGGATTCCATGGTTTGGGTATTGGCCTTATCAGCTGCCTTAACTTGTAAAATGAACAACAGTAAAATAATTACTTTCATGATTTAAGCCTCAAAATTTAACCCCTAAGAAAAAAGCCAAAAAACAAAAAAAAGTGGTAATGACTGTATACATAATGGCTTGGGTTAATTCATCATTTTGAATCATCAAAACAGTCTCCATTGAAAATGTTGACCAAGTTGTGAGCGCACCCAACAACCCAACAGTCACAAATAAACGTGTCAATTCGCCAACTTCAACTTGGTTGCTGAAATAATTAAACGCTTTACCCATCAAGAAACAGCCCAATACATTGACCAACAATGTCGCCCAAAATAATGGAAAGCCAAATGCTTGCGCCACCAACTGATTGACACCATAGCGCAAACTTGCACCCAACGCACCACCCAAAGCCACGGCCAATAAAGACAACATTATTGAGCCCTCTTGTTGGTTTGATTTTTAAGAATTCTTGCGGCTTCACGTTCTGAACGAATGAACTTGAGCTTTTCCGCTATTTTTATTTCAAGACCTTGTACCTGGCCATTTACAGTATTTAAGTAGTAGCTTTTTTCTCCCATTTGTTCTGGGAAACCAGTTTGCCCAAAAGCGATACCGCCGGGAACGTCATGATCATATTGGTAACCATCACCAAAACCAACATCTTTCATTAGCTTTGTTGGCGCATTGCGTAAATGCATCGGCACGGGCAAACTGCCATATTGCTGAACATCATTTCTCGCTTGTTTTAAAGCAGAATAGACCGCATTACTTTTGGGGCAACTGGCTAAATAAACGACAGCTTGGGCCAATACCAAGTCACCTTCAGGGTAACCCAATCGTTCATAAGCTTGCCAGGCATCCAAACACAAAGACAAGGCTCTTGGATCAGCATTTCCAATATCCTCACTGGCCATACGCAGAACTCTTCGAGCCAAGTAATAGGGGTCACAACCGCCATCTAACATTCGAACCAACCAATACAGGGCGGCATCAGGATGTGAACTTCTGACACATTTGTGTAAAGCCGAAATTTGTTCATAAAATTCATCGCCTTGCTTATCAAAACGCCTGGTTTGTCCAGAAGTAACTAAATCAATATCTCGATCTTTAACCACACCATCTGATACATAATCCAACAATATTTCTAACAAGCCCAATAACTTGCGGCCATCGCCATCTGCAGCCCTGATTAAAGTCATGCTCTGTTGTTCATTTATATGAAAGTCTGAATCGATTGCTTTACGACTGTTTTCCAATAACAGCATCAAATCTTGATCATTAAGACTTTTTAAGATGTATACCTTTAAGCGTGATAACAAGGCATTATTCAAGGCAAATGAAGGGTTTTCGGTGGTGGCTCCAATTAAGGTTATCAAGCCACTTTCAAGATGAGGTAAAAAAGCATCTTGTTGTGATTTATTAAAACGATGGATCTCGTCAACAAATAAAATTGTACTTCGAGGTAACACCTCTTCAGCTTTCACAATAGCTGCACGAATGTCTTTCACACCTGACAATACTGCAGATAAATTGATCAATTTTGCATCCATGGCTCCGCTGAGAATGCGTGCCAAAGTAGTTTTTCCGGTACCCGGTGGCCCCCAAAAAACCATTGAATGTAGTGATTGATTGGCAATCATTAAATCAAGTGGCTTTCCATTGGCTACTAAATGCTGTTGACCTACCACAGCATCTAAGGTTTGTGGCCTCAGTAAATCCGCCAATGGCTGATGTTTGGGTGTGACTGTCACTTTAAAGCTCAGAGCTCCTCACTGACATCATCACTGATGGCTTGCACCACATCCACACCTTCTGGTGGAACAAATTCAAACAAACCATTTTTGAAATCAGGATTCTTTTTTATCTCTTTAAATTCAAACACCATGGTTTGGGAAAAACCATTCACCACTTTAATTTGTTTGACTTGGCTTTCTTCAATCGCTAACCAAACTGTTTGCACTTCATCATTGGCCTCTTTAGGCGTCAAACTGATCCAATCAATTCCTTGACTTTGAATTTCATGCTTGATGTCGTAATGCTGTTGTGACTTTTCATCATTAATAATGACGTATATAGGATTCAGTTGATTACTTTGTGTTTTAACAGTGACCTGCTCCAGATCTTCATCATAAACCCATACTTGCTGACCATCTGCAACAATCAATTGTTCAATTGGATCTATGTAGTGCCAACGAAATCTGTCAGGTGATTGCATCCAAACACGTCCTGCATTCATATCTACCTTTTCCATATCATTGATCAATTCATATTGAACAAAAGCTGCTTGTAATCCAGTCAAATCTTTTCTGACTTCGCTCAGCAACAATAATGGGTCGACTGTTTTCTTCTCTGGAGTGGACTCAGGTTGTTGTGCATTAACACCAACAACTAAAGAAAACAGAAATACAGCAAACAATTTTTTCATCTTAAAACTCAGTTAAAAACTCATTTTAACCAATCAAACTGAATTTAAGCTAAATTTTTTGTTACAACAACAAAACTACACTATGTTTTTTTTTGCACACACGACTTATGTAATTTTTTGATACTAAATTGATTGAAGCGCTCGAGCAAATCATCTATACTGAATTTGTGACACAGTTAACACTTATTTAACTTATATAGTTCACATGAAAACTTTAAACATCTTTCAACTCTATCAAATTAAAGGGGGTAGTATGACACGATTTTATGGCTTGGTTTTGTGCCTAACATTAATTTCAATAACTGATAATGCAACAGCTCAAGATCGCTTTTATCACGTCTACATAGACACAGATAACAACACATCAACTGGATGTGATGTTAATTTACCTGATTTTTCAACTGCCATTAATGGTGTTGATGGCCGGGTTACTATCACTACTGACTCGAATCAACCTCCCGCAATCACGGCCACAAACTACCATTTATGTAACGGTACTGTGTTTGACTCGGGTACAGCAATCAGCCCAGCCGCATTGGGATTAAACACCAGCACAAACAATCAAGATGTTTTCGAAGCTCAAATTCCACAGTCAGTTTTAGGAGTTAACGCTTCAACTTCGGTTATTTTCTATTATGCAACTGAATCTGACACGGCAGCTGATATTGTTCTGAGCAACAACAGCGGAGGCCCTATCACTCTTGGTTTTGCATTCCCTGTTCCTGCTTTTGGCTTGCTTGCCATTGGTTTACTTTTATTGGGTTTTGTCATTATAGCCAGACGCAGTATCAATCAAAAGTTGACTATTATGTTGCTATTTGTAGGCTTCAGTTCAGTCGCATGGGCGATGGCAATTGTAGTCGATGGGCAAACTGCAGACTGGAATGGCATCAACGCTGCTTCCAACGACCCCATAAATGACACTTCAGCACCAGGAAGCTATGCTGATTTTACTCAAGTATTTTTAGTGGCACAAAACGACAACATTTATTTCAGAATGGATGTGGTTGATGTTGAAAATCAAGCACCAATTGCCAACAACACCATTGACAACACTTCAGAAGATGGTTCAATTACCATCACAGTTTCTGGCTCAGATGCAGAAAACGACCCACTAACATTTGCTGTCGATACACCACCTTTAAACGGCACACTCAGCGCATTCAGCGTTGTGAATGATACCTTATCTACTGTTGAATACACACCTAACGCCGATTTTAATGGCAATGATCAATTCACCTTTGTCGCCAATGATGGTCAAGTTAACTCTGGGCCTGCTGATGTCGACATCACAGTCACTGCAATCAACGATGAACCCACATTCACTTCTGGCGGTGACATCAACCAGTTGAAAACCGCTGGGCCATATAATCAAGCATGGGCCACAGGAGTATCAGCGGGTGCAGCTAACGAGGGCACCCAAAACTTAACATTTAATATACTCGGTAATGACAATGTCGCCTTATTTACTGCCTTGCCAAGTATTGATGCCAATGGCGTCCTGACTTTTGAAGGTGTTCTTAATGCCACAGGTACTGCCAACCTCATGGTTAATTTAACTGATGATGGCGGAACAGCTAATGGCGGTGATGACACTTCAAGTACAGTGAACTTCGCCATCACTTTACAAGGGGTTAATGATGAGCCCACTTTCACAGCTGGTGGTGATGAAAATGTTTTAGAAGATGCAGGCCTGGTTACAACAGCAGCATGGGCCACAAACATCTTGGCCGGTCCACCAGATGAATCTGGACAAACACTGACATTTATTGTCACTTCCAATGACAATGCCACATTATTCAGTAATGGACCAACAATAAATTCAACCACAGGTGACTTAAGTTACACGCCTGCGGCGGATGCCAATGGCATTGCAAATATCACCGTAGAGTTGATGGATGATGGCGGAACAGCCGACGGTGGGGATGACACATCACCCCCGGCTTCTTTCAGCATCACAGTAGGCGCAGTTAATGATGCACCTATGTTCACTGCGGGAGCTAATCAAAGCTTATTAGAAAATGCCGGCGCACAAACAGTTAACGGGTGGGCCACTGCCATTGCACCTGGTCCTGCCGATGAAGCGGCACAAACCGTCAGTTTTGATGTAAGCAATGACAACAATGCACTGTTCACCACACAGCCCGCTATTGATTCAACAGGCAACCTGACTTACACGCCTGCCAATGCAACATTAGGTACAGCTACAGTCAGTGTTGCATTAACGGATGACGGCGGCACTGCAAACGGCGGCGTGGATACTTCAGCCACCAAAACCTTCGTCATCAGCATCACTGCTGTCAATGACGAACCTTCATTCACTGCAGGTGCCGATCAAACCATACTCGAAGATGCTGGCGCACAATCAGTGGCTGCATGGGCTACTGCCATTTTAGCCGGCCCACCTGATGAAGCGGGACAAATGTTAACCTTTAACATCACAGCCAATGACAATGCTGCGTTATTCAGTGCAGGCCCTGCTGTTGCAGCTGATGGTACCTTAACCTACACCCCAGCTGCTGACGCCAACGGTGTGGCCAACATTACTTTAGAGTTAATGGATGATGGCGGCACTGCCAATGGCGGTGATGACACCTCACCACCACAAAATTTCAGTATCACCGTTACTGCTGTTAATGATGCACCATTGTTTACTGCAGGTGCCAATCAAACCCTGCTGGAAGGCGCAGGAGCGCAAACAGTCAATGGATGGGCCACAGGTATTGCACCTGGACCTACCGATGAAGCAGCACAAACAGCTAGCTTTAACGTGAGCAATGACAACAATGCATTATTCACTGTTCAACCCACTATAGACGCTACCGGGAACTTAACTTATACCCCAGCAACCACTGCTCTGGGTTCGGCAACTGTCAGTGTAGAATTAATGGATAATGGTGGCACGGCCAATGGAGGCGTTGATACTTCTGCCCCCCAAACCTTCACCATAAGCATAACCGCTGTTAATGACGAGCCTTCATTTACTGTAGGCGCTGGTCAAACGATTCTGGAAGATGCTGGTGCACAATCAGTGGTGGCATGGGCTACTGCCATTTCGGCCGGCCCTCCTGATGAAGTAGGACAAGTATTAACCTTTAACATCACCGCCAATGACAATGCAGCTTTATTCAGTGCAGGCCCTGCTGTCGCAGCTGATGGCACATTAACCTATACACCAGCAGCAGATGCCAATGGTGTCGCGAACATCAGTTTAGAGTTGATGGATGATGGTGGTACTGCCAATGGCGGTGATGACACCTCTCCTACACAAAACTTCAGCATCACCGTCACCACAGTCAATGATGCGCCATCATTTACAGCTGGTGCTGATCAAACGATACTGGAAAATTCTGGGTCACAAACCGTTAATGGTTGGGCCACAGCCATATCAGTAGGCCCTGCCGATGAAGCAGGCCAAACAGGCAGTTTCAATGTCACCAATAACAACAACGCATTATTCAGTGCTCAACCTGCCATCGATGCAGCTGGTAACTTAACTTATACCTCAGCTGCTAATGTCAGCGGTTCGGCCACAGTCAGTGTTGATCTAATGGATGATGGTGGTACAGCCAATGGCGGCTTAGATACATCAACCACCCAGATGTTCACCATCACAGTTAACTTCATCAACGACGCCCCTTCATTCACTGCAGGTGCAGATCAAACCGTTGCTGAGGATGCAGGTGCACAATCAGTAGTTGGTTGGGCCACCGCCATTTCGGTGGGGCCACCAGATGAAGCAGGCCAAACCGCAAGTTTTAACATCACTGGTAACACCAATGCGGCGCTGTTTTCCGCAGGACCTGCTGTGGCCGCCAATGGTGATTTAACTTATACACCAGCTGCCAATGCCAGCGGTTCAGCAACCATTACATTGGTGGTTATGGATGATGGTGGCACCGCCAATGGTGGTGTAGACACCTCGCCTGCACAAAGCTTTGATATTACTGTGACGGCCGTCAACGACCCACCTTCAGTAACCGCTCCAGGGCCTATACCAGTCACCACCAACATCAGAATATCTGTACCTGATGGCGCCAGTGATCTGTTGGCAAATGCGACCGATCCTGAGGGCACCACCTTAACCATTCAAAGTACTGGCACCATAGCCACCACTCAAGGCGGTACAATCATGGTTAACAACACCAGCGGTGTGTTTACTTATGATCCACCGGCTGGATTTACCGGTGCTGATACATTTAATTATCAAGTTTGTGACAACGGCACACCCCTGCCCTCAGCTTGTAGCCCAATGGTCACTGTCACATTAAATGTGGCTGGCAACACCATATGGTTTATTGACAATACGGCCGCTGCCGGTGGTGATGGTACTTTACAAACGCCATTTAACTCACTGGCTGCATTCAATGCTTCTACCAACCCTGCTGCTGGAGATTTTGTCTACTTAGCCACAGGTTCAGGTACGTATGCAGAAGCAGGTATCATGCTGGCCAACAACCAAACCTTGTTTGGCCAAGGCACCACTGGTGCCTTTGACACCATTGCTGGCATTACGGCTGCACCTTTGAGTATCGCCAGACCCACTTTAGGTGGGACTCGCCCCATAATCACCAGCACCGGCAATGGCGTTAACCTGGCATCAGGTAATACCTTACGGGGTATAGATGTCGGTAACACCGCAGGTTTTGGTGTATCAGGTACTGTTGTTGGTACATTAACTGTTGAGGAACTGGCGATTAATGGTACTGGTGGTGCGATCAATATCGGCACCAGTGGTGACCTTTCCGCTGCCAATTTCGATACTATTAATGCCACAACCAACCCAGGACAAAATGGGATGTTTTTACAAGGTCTGACCGGGACGCTGACTTTTGCTAATCCAGTCACCTTGAATGGCAACACAGCAAGGGTGTTTGATTACACTAGTTCGCCAGCAGCTGTTAGTTTTACCAATACCTTACAAATCACTTCCACAACCGGCATCGCATTCAGCGCCGGCGGTGGCGGCAGTATTTCTGTTACAGGTAATAACAGCACCATCAATACTGAAAGTCGCGCGGTTAATATCAGTAGCACAAACATTGCAGCCACCCATGTCACCTTTCAAACTATTAATTCAACGGCAAATGCGAGCACCAATGGTATTAATCTGGTTAATACGGGTAACCTAGGTGGCTTTCGCGTCACAGGCATGGGTAACACAGCTGGTTCGGGTGGAACCATTTCCAATAAAACAGGTTTTAATGGTTCAGTCGTTAACGGCCATGGTGTCTTCATGTTGAACACCAATGATGTAGAACTGGCTTTG
>CALLLZ010000127.1 GCA_938008005.1 uncultured Marinicella sp.
AACTTGGCACCCCAGGGCCAATATTGAGAGTCTTCAATTGACTGAAAACTCAAACCTTCAGAACATTCAACAAACTGTTGTTATAACCAGACCAGAAGTCCCTAAACATCGCAATAAGTTTGGCAATTCATACCGCCGTACGAGGTATTAAAAGTTATGAACAATAAAAATGAAATTAACTTGAGCACTAAGCTTATATTGATGACGGCATTTTTAATGATGTTGGCAATATTCATTTCTGTGTTTATCACATTATATTATGGCAACCAAATCGCACAAGAATCTATCAGCAAAAAGCTAATGAGCAGTCAATTAATTCAACAGCAACTGAATGAACAAAAACTAAGGCAATTAGAGCTGGTTTCTTTATTGGTGGCATCAGACCCTGCTTTTGTGGCTTATGTAGCTCAAACCATTTTTGATCTTGAAAATAACGAACAAGCTGATATTGCTTCGATTGCAGACCTATTGCTTGAGCGCCAGCAACAATATAGTTTTGATGTGGCCTTTATCGTATCCGCAGATGGTCAACAAATCGCTCGTTCGGATCAAGCCATGTCCGCCCCCAGAGATTTGTCATCTGAACCATTGATGTTAGCAGCAATGAAAGATTTGTTGCCTGTCAATGGTTATTGGTTTGACCAAGAAACCATCTATCAAGCAGCTATCGTACCTTTAGCACGAGGTAGGAACTTGATTGGCTTTTTGATTACAGGACTGGCTATCAATGACCAGTTAAGTAATGATTTCGCCAAGCTCTCTGGCACTGAAGTGGTGATTTTAAGTGAAAACAATCAACAATTCAGTGCTTTAGCCAGTACCTTGGATTTAGATAACAACAACGATTTAATGACTCAATTAAATCAACAACAAAACATACCGACTGAAAATCAATTTAATCTGCTCATTAATGACTTAAGTCTAGCCATTAAACTCACCCAACTAACTTCACTCAATGAAACTGATTACCATGTTTTAAATGGAGTTTCAGTGACCCAAACAATGGCGCCTTTTATACATACCAGAAATATATTGGTAGCAGTGGGTTTGGGCATTATTATACTTTCCCTTTTAATAGCAAGAATGTTTGTTAAACAATCATTATCTCCCTTAAGACAAATTTCTGCATCCACACGTCAGATTTCACATGGTAATTATGCCGCTACTTTTCCCCAAAAAGTGGGTGGTGACTTGAATGAATTAAGTGATTCTGTCACACAATTGGCTCAAAACTTAAGAGGCAGAGATGCATTGGCTGCCCATATGATTGAATTGAGCAAAAAGTCTTTCAAACCTGGCAATGCAGAAAAAGTCATTATTGAACCAGGTAAAGTCATCAACAAACGCTTCGAAGTCATTAAGAATATTGGCATCGGTGGCATGGGTGCTGTTTTTCAAGCATACGATCGTGAGCTAGAAGAAGTGGTTGCCTTGAAAGTATTAAAAACCAAAGCCTCCGACCAGGAAGCCATTACACAATTCAAAGACGAAATCAAAATAGCGCGTCGTATTTCACATCCGAATGTGGTGAGAATTCATGATCTAGGACAACTGTCAAGCCAAGTGTTCATTTCAATGGAATATGTACAAGGCTATACCTTAGAACAAATTCTCAAGTATGCCAAAAAGCTGCGTCCATTGGCAGCTAAACATGCTGCTATGCATATTTGTGAAGGGTTGCATGCAGCACATAGTGCCGGTGTTGTGCATAAGGATTTAAAACCAGCCAATATAATTATTGAACTGGATTCATCAATCAAGTTAATGGATTTTGGTATAGCAGATATAGACAGCGTGATCAGTACCAGTCAATCCAATGCTGTGGTCAGTGGAACAGCAGCCTATATTGCACCTGAGCAAGCAATGGGCAAAGGTGCGGACGAACGAACTGACATTTATGCTTTGGGCGTTTTACTGATGGAGATGTTTATTGGCCAACGGCCGTTCTATGGTGTTAATGATGAAGATTTAATGATGAAACACGTTAACGAAGAACCCTTACCAATTTCTCTTCAATGGGCAGATGCGCCCAAAGAATTAGAGCACCTGATTCAAAATTGTCTGGCTAAATCACCGTCAGATCGGCCTCAGTCGGTTCAGCTGATACTCAACCAATTGAAACAAATTAAATTTAAAAACTGATGCATTAAGACTTACTGTAAACAAAGACCCTATCATGAATAAAATTTTATCTTTACTAACCACCCTACTTTTAATCATTTTTTGTAATCAAAATGCGGCAGCAGCTGACAGCATTGCAGAAGCCTTTTCATCGGGTCATACCGAATTGACTTTCCGCTATCGGTATGAATTTGTAGATTCCGATGCATTCGAAAGAGATGCCAATGCATCTACTGTTAAAACTCGACTGAACTACAGCACAGCAAACTATAAAGGAATGACATTCTTTATTGAACTGGATAACGTCACAGAAGTTTTTGGTGATAATTATAATTCGGGTGCTGGCACCAGCCCAAACCGCACTCGATTTCCAGTTGTGGCAGACCCTACCGGTACAGAACTCAATCAAGCTTGGTTTAATTTTAATTTTTCTGCTCACGATTTTAAACTTGGGCGCCAAAGAATAGTCCTTGATAATCAACGGTTTGTTGGAGGGGTAGCTTGGCGACAAAATGAACAAACTTATGATGCTGCCAGATTAGATTTTAACTTGGCAGGTAGTCAACTTTCATTGGCCTACATTGATCGAGTTAACAGGATTTTCGGCGGAGATGTTCCGGCCGGAGACCATGATAACAAGACCCTGCTAGCCAATTGGTCAAAAGAGTGGAATGGACAACACAAATTGGTATTTTTTTATTACGACATTGATAATGAAGATGTGAGGGCATTTTCTACCCAAACTTATGGTGTGTCTTTTGATACCTTCGTACAATTTGAAGACAGCTTATTGAGCTTAAGTTTAGACTATGCACAACAATCAGACGGCACTAATAACCCCGTTAGCTACAATGCCGATTATTGGCGGATTGAAGGTGCTCTTGAAATGTCAAAGGTTGACTTCATCATAGGCCAAGAAGTGTTGACAGGTAATTCCAGCATAAATGGCGCTGCTTTTCGCACACCTTTAGCTACATTGCATGCTTTTAATGGCTGGTCTGATCGATTTTTATCTACACCCAACACAGGATTAAAAGACACTTATATTGGCATGATTGGTTCTCACAATAAGGTCAGTTGGTACCTGAGGTATCATGATTTTGAGGCTGAAAGTACCAACCAAAGTTATGGCAGCGAAATAGATGCTTCAGTGTCATTCAATTTAACAGAACATATTTCAACACGAATTAAATATGCTCAATATGAAGCAGATGGATTCAGCACCGATACCCAACACCTTTGGTTGTTAGTTAATTTTGATTTTTGAGGGTGATTAAATGGGAGCCAACCAATGTATAGTCAATTTAAACCCTTTCCAAGACCTGATTCTCTGGCAAAGACTATCGCCTGTGCTCTGGTACTCACGGCCAATTTATCAAAAATATGGGTGATGTGATTTCTGACTGTTTTTTCTTGCATGCCCAATTCTTCAGAAATTGTGGAATTGTCTAATCCAGCGGCGATCTTGTCTAAAACCTGATACTCTCGTGGTGTGAGATCTAACAGTTCATTTTTTTGATCAGCTTTATCAGTATGACTTTCAAGGAAGTCACTGAGCTTAGTCATGAAAACACCCCACATTGGCTCATCAAGCAACACATGGTTATCTGATTCAAGTGGTACAAATCGAGCACCTGGGATCTGCGCGGCCAATATCCGACCTTCATCAAAGGAAACTCTTAAGTCTCCGCGTGCATGCATTACTAAAGTTGGACATTTAACTTTGGAGGCCATGTCCATAACATCTATCTGATTGAATTCATCGAGAAACCGGACAGCATTTTCAGGGGAGCAGGAAATACGTTGTAATTCATTGAAAGCCTGCAATTGCTCTAGATTTCCACCTGGCATAAATTGGCAGGAAAACACTTGTCGGAAAGCATCATGTTCACGTCCCCAACCCAGTTGAATCAATTTACTCATGGTAGCAGCTTCATCATGAGCCAACGCTGAATTGTCTCTGATCAAACGTCCTCTGCCATAAGCGCCATATAAAATTAAATGACTGACACGCTCAGGATGCCTGACTGCATAGGCAATGGCTACTGCACCGCCTTGTGATACCCCAAGTAATGGAAATCGATCTAATCCAATCGAATCAACCACGGTCTCTAAATCATCTACCCATGACTCAAATGATAAATCTGTCACCTCACGATCAGACAGACCACAACCACGTTCATCATATCGTATCAATGTATTATTTTTCGACAGATCAGTGAGCCAATGTTTCCATACTGGGCTTTGCCAATCATATTCTATATGGCTTAACCAGTTGGCTGCTTTAACCATTACTGGGCCATTGCCGCTGGCTGAGTAAGCTATTCTCACACCATCTTTGGAAGTGGCAAAATTGATTTCTGCTTCTGAGTTCATCACGAAAAGTTATTTTGACGCTAAATATAAGCAGTTTAGCAGCATTTTTATGACACATCAAAACATCAACGAAGCGCCCTCATACAATTTAACAAAACTGATAACTACAACTCATTTTTTATTAATACCTGAAAAACTTGTTGTGTATTTATAATTTTTAACTGCCTACTCAACGACTATGGACTAAAAGTCCTTAGGTAGTTCTGCAGAATAAAGTCCTTACTTCGAAACAATATTCTCTATGTTTTTATTTGACAAATCTTCCATCGTATTAAAATTGACATGATTTTATTTTCAATGGATAGTTGACTTCAGCCAACCTGTATAACTGATGATTCTAAAACCTGTTGACTAAAGTCAACAACCCAAATAGTTTGTCAAATACTCTTCAAAACCTCAAAGATAAATGTTTAGCAGCTAAAAGCCTTGCACTCAAAGTGCATAGTTTTAACTAGCGAACTGAAGCAATAAATACACAGCATACAATTAAAACCGCAATTAAATAAGACTACACATAAGTTTAGAATGGGAATTGGTACTCCCATTCCTTTTAAAAATTTCTCAACTAGTTGCTTAGCTTATAAACACCAAAACTTCTGATGTACAAAATATTTTTTTCATCCTTATCAGTTGTTGAAATAATATGATTATATTTACCATTTGATTCAAAATAACTACCCGGTTTTAAGTTCTTAGAAGCATTGATTTCTTTGTATTTCAATTCACCTTGAATAACCACTGCTCTTAACATACCATTTTGATTCTCAATTTTCCCATCAAAATCCGGTGGAAGCTTCAACAGGGTTCCATTTAAGTTTTGACTTCCTTGTTGCCCCCAAAGAAAAGCCACTTGAGGTATTTGATTTAAGTCAGATTCAGTGCCTTTGTAATCAACCCAATTCAATTCAGCAGCAGGTACCCAGACCAAATTTGACTCATCCACATTTATGGGCTTTTCACCATTATCAAATGCCTTTGTTGCGGGATTAACTAAATAAGGACCGCTATCTATTTCGATGTAAGCCATATTATCAGTGGCGTCAGCTGCGGTTATATGTACCTCTCCTGCTGGTTGAGTCCAGAAAGATCCCGAGGACAACCACATTTTCTCTGCTTTGGGGTCATCATTATGCAGCAAACCTTTGATCACAATACCACGATAAGTGACATTATGTATGTGTGGAGGTGAGGCAAATCCATCACGAAATCTCACTAACATGCCAGTGGCCTCAGTTTTTGTTCTATCTCCCCATAAGTCAGCTGCACCAGGGCTTTGGTCGCCACGCAACGGGTTCAAATAGCCCCACTTCACCTCATCAGCAGATATCACTTTTGTACCAATTGCATAGACATCTGTAATGGGATTTGTGAAAGAGACTACAAATACCATTACAGTAATCATTTTAATAAAATTCATCATATTTTTCTCAATTCATGTCGTTAAAGGATTCCAAACGTTCGATCAACCTATTCAATAGTTACTACCACCTTACCAATTGCTTGACCACTGGCCAATCGATCATGCGCTTGACCTATTGCTGTCAAATTGAAATGTTGGTCATCAACAACAGGAATTAGCTTGCCTTCATCAACAATTTCAGCAATATGGTTGAGAATTTCACCATGTTCTTCACGTTTGTGATCATGCAACATGGGTATCAACATAAAAACCACATGTAAAGACAAACCTTTAAAGTGTGCAGGTGTTAAATCCATTTCAACCATTGATACCGTTGTAGCAACATGTCCATTTAATGCAGCAGCTTCAAAAGAGTTGGCAATATTGGCACCACCAACAGAGTCATAGACTACATCGAACCCATTACCATCGGTATGCTTGGTGACATAATCTACAACTGTTTCTGTTTTATAATTGATTCCAGTAGCGCCCAATTTTTCTATCAAATTAACTTGAGCTTCACCACCACCAGTTGAATATACCTCTGCCCCAAAATAATTGGCCAGCTGCAAGGCAACATGTCCAACACCTCCAGATCCACCATGTACCAATACTTTTTGACCATGACCAACATGTGCACGAACCAAACCCTCATAAGCGGTAATGCCTACTAAAGGTAACGCGGCGGCTTCACGCATAGAAATTGATTTTGGCTTTCTTGCCACTAATTTAGCATCTGCGAGGATGTATTCTGCTAAAGTACCTGGTAAGTCAGCCAAACCTCCAGCACAACCATAAACTTCATCTCCGATTGAGAACTGGTCAACATCACTTCCAATATCTTCAATCGTACCGGCAAAATCCATTCCAATAACCGCTGGTGTATCAGGTGATAATGGCAACTCTTTTCCCATTTGTCGAATCATGGTATCAACAGTATTAACACTCGTAGCAACAATTTTAACTAAAACGTGGCCTGATTTGATTTGTGGTTTTGCTATTTCAGATTGCTCGAATACATCACTGTTTCCATATTGATTGATAACCATTGCTTTCATATTCATTGTCTATATCTTTTAAAAAATGAATTTTAGAATGTAAATAGTATTTTGATAATATAAGAATATGTATAATCAGTTTTTTGTTTTTGTTGACAATACACCCAATGAATATAGAATATTTAAAGTTATTTGTCAGGATTGCATCTACTAAAAACATCAGTAAAGCAGGCAGTGAACTTGGGTTGTCACCTGCAGTGTCAAGTTCACATATAAACAAGCTAGAAGATGGTTTAGGTGTCAAATTACTGCATCGAACTACCAGAAAAATTTCATTAACTGAAGAAGGCTTGGTGTTTCTGCCGCATGCTGAAGAAGCGGTTGCCGCAATTAATGCTGCACGGGCATCTGTAGGGGTTGGTAGCATCACTCCACAAGGTACTTTACGCGTCACAGCACCTGCATCATTTGGACGCATGCACATCATTCCAGCGTTGAGTGGCTTCAAAGAAGCTTACCCTGAATTGAAAATTGATTTACGTTTGAGTGATGGCATCATTGATATGGTAGAAGGTGGCTTTGATGTAGCCATCCGGAATGCTGCACTGAATGATTCAAGCCTTGTAGCTCGAAAGCTATCGGATGATAAACGTGTCATTTGTGCTTCTCCAGAATATTTGAGGAAATATGGTGAACCATTAACTCCAGATGAATTAATGAACCATCAGTGTATAAATTTGATCGGAATTGATGTGTGGCATTTTGAAACACCTCAAGGCCGACAAAACATTAAGGCACCAGGTTCATTTCGTGTTGATAATGGAGAAGCCATCAGGGACTTATGTGTTCATGGAGAAGGTATAACAATCAGTTCAAATTGGTGCGCTTATAAACAGCTGCAAAGTGGTGAATTAGTAGAGATACTTAAAGACTTTCCTTTGACCACGGATACAGCCATATGGGCCGTTTATCCAAGTTCACGACTTCTGGCAATGAAAGTCAGGACGTTTATTGATTATCTACTTACACATTATGGGCCATCACCCTACTGGGAGCAATGACCCATTACAAATTTGCTTTGTGCTGGAACTACTTGGTTTTTAATAATATTTGAAACAATCTGTCTTTTAATTCAGCCCTGTCATGTTTTAACTTATGCATGGCATCATCGCCAATCGGCGCGTTATCTAACTCAAGTTGACGTATTTCAGTATCAAGATCATCATAATGTTGCGCCATTTTTGAAAATTCAGCATCATTATTATTCAACTCGCCAATAAGTTTTTTATACTCGGGGAATTCACTGATCAATGAATGATTTTCACCTAACATATT
>CALLLZ010000128.1 GCA_938008005.1 uncultured Marinicella sp.
GGAAGATAACACTCCAGGACGAGTTCAAGGATATAAGTTAACAAGAGATTTAAAACTTAACTGCCTGCTAAACATATAAAGGAATCAAAAGGATTAAAACGCTCAAGGATGAGCCACTGGTTTCAAAAACACTTAACCGCACATCAGTAAACATTCCAAAGATTAAAAGTTCAAAAAATCTACATTATTCCAGCCGAGCTTTAGCGAGAGCTGGAATCTGGTATTATTGTAAAAAACGTCCAGAGTAGCAAAACTCCCATACATTATCAATGTAGGAACTTGGCAAACGAGAAATGATGTTCACAAAAATCAATACATAGTGTCGTTTTATAGTTGTGTTATTTTGGTGTTTGCTATCCAAATAAGTTGGATATAGGTATGTTTACGAGTTATTAAACTTGACTTGGGATTTAGAATGAGAGGGTGCTGATTATGAAGAAACCAGTTTTAGGTGTCGATGAAAAAGAAATAGAAAAGGCAGAAATAGAGTTGGGTATTTGTTTTCCAGAAACTTTAAGAAAAGCATGGAAAACATACAATGTAATAGAATTAAGAGGAGGGTGGTTTATATACCCTGTTTTTGACAGACATAACCCTCGTAAGACTTGTAGCCATATAGTATATGCAAACACATGTGGGCGGTGGGACGTTATGCCTAAGAGTTTATTGACAATAGCGGAGAATGGAAGCGGTAACCAGTTGGTGGTTAAGGTCAAAAACAATAAAGCCAGTGAAACAGTTTATCATTGGCAGCATGATACCGGCAGATTGAAAATATGGAAACCTGGAATTGATTCAATTTTAACTGAGGCAATAAAATCAAGAAAACAGGTAAAAGACTTGAGTCAGAAGTTTCTGGGGAAAAAGTAAATTATAGAGAGGCTCTCGTTATCACAAGAATGGCAGGATAAGTTGAAGAGGAATCATGATAAATTTTTGTGTTTTATCAATCTATCCAAATCAGAAGTACAATGAATTTGATAACCAGCCCCCCACTCCTCAACCCTATCCTCTGGCGCTAAATAACCCCACATGGCCACCGCCGATTGCATGCCGGCATTATGTGCTCCATCTATATCAGACTGGGCATCTCCTAAATACAAAGTGGTCGCAGGATTGATATTCATTTTTTCAGCGGCGAGTAATAAGGGTTTTGGGTCGGGTTTGGCCACACCAACCTCATCAGCGCAGATAAGAACTTTTGTAGTTTTAAGTTCGTTAATTGCAGCAACCACGGGCTTAGCCAGCCATGAAGGTTTATTGGTGACGATACCCCAAGGAATTCGGTTTTGGTCTAAATGTTTTATCATTTCAGCGATGCCATCGAATAGTTTGCTGTGGGTATTGAGTTGTTGTTGATAGATTTCCAAATACTCTTTTCTCAAAGATTCCAGCAGTTCAGCAGGTGGGTCATTGAACACTGATTTGACCAAGGCCACTGCACCTTTAGATATGTATTGGCGAAACTCTGAAACGTTCAAGTTATGTTCAATCTGGTGCTTATCAGCCAAAGTAGCCAAAGCATGGATCATGTCTATGGCTGTATCGACCAGTGTTCCGTCTAAGTCGAATAGCACAGCTGAAAATTGGGTGTCAGTCATTAGTTTTTTGCACCGCAATAAAATAATTGATGTCCAAATCCTGTTTATCTAAGCTGGCCGACTGGGTTATCGGGTTGTAGCGCATGCCTGAGATGTCTTCGATACGGACTGCTTTGTTGTTCAGCACCTTAACCAGTTCGGAGGGTTTAATAAATTGTTCAAAATGATGGGTGCCTTTGGGTACGATTTTAAGCACATGTTCAGCTGCAAATATGCCCAACATCATCGCTTTGGGTGTGCGGTTAAGTGTGGATAAAAACAGCCAACCACCAGGTTTTAAGGCTTTTAAACAGGCATCAATGATGCTTTCTGGGTCAGGTACATGCTCAAGCATTTCTAAACAACAAACCACATCTTGTGACCCTGGGTTTTCATCTGCAAATAACTCGATGCTTTGTTGTTGGTAATTAATTTTTAAACCCGACTCATGTAAGTGCAGTTTAGCGGTTTGCAAAGAGGCTTTAGATAAGTCTAAGCCGGTTACTTCAGCGCCAGTGGAAGCCAAGGCTTCAGATAAGATGCCGCCGCCACAGCCCACATCCAATACGCTCTGATCATCGATTCTGACTTGATCAGTGATGTATTTAAGGCGTACCGGATTGATTTGGTGCAGGGTTTTGAATGGGCCTTGCAAATCCCACCAAAAAGCCGCTTGGCTGTCGAACTGTTCAATTTCGTGGTCGTAGTGGTTGGCACTCATCGTTGATGCTTTTCAATAATTAATTATGCAGCTATTTTACACCGTTTGGAGGCTGGTGAGGTTCTTTCTCAATATCCAAATAAACTGTTGCTAGGTTGCCACACCTGTCTTACTCAAATCCATTTTTAAAAAGAGGCTTTTCTCTACCAAATAACACAAAGCTGTTACCATTTGGATCAGCGCCTGGGGCACCGATGATCAGATCATCAATGCCATCACCATTGATGTCACCGGCGGCACTGATTGAGTATCCAGAAGCATCATCTGCTGCCACGCCATTAATAGTGAAACCATTTTTGCCATTCAGATTATTGAGATTAAAGGGGTTAGGCAAGCCGGTATCAGAACCAAACACCACATAACTGCTACCAGCTCTACTGTTACCATTCGGATCAGCGCCTATGCCACCGATAATCAGATCATCAATACCATCGCCATTGATATCACCTGCGTTACTGACGGAGCGTCCAGATAGATCATCTGCCGCCACGCCATTAGTGGTAAAACCATTGAGGCCATTGATGTCACCGAGATTAAGTGGGTTGGGTAAGTCATTATCAGAACCAAACACCACATAGCTGCTACCAGCATCACTGTTTGCACTATAAGCACCGATGATCAGATCATCGATACCATCACCATTAACATCACCGGCGGCACTGACTGAGCTTCCAGAAAAATCACCTACTGCCACGCCATTAATAGTGAAACCATTTTTGCCATTCAGGTTATTGAGATTAAAGGGGTTAGGTAGACGACTATCAGAACCAAACACTACATAACTGTTACCTGCTCTACTGTTACCATTCGGATCGGCGCCTATGGCACCAATGATAAGATCATCAATACCATCGCCATTGACGTCACCTGCGGCACTGACTGAGCCTCCAGAAAAGTCATCTGCTGCCTCGCCATTAATGGTAAAACCATTGAGGCCATTCAGGTTGCTGAGGTTAAAGGGGTTGGGCAGGCCAGTATCAGAACCAAATACCACATAACTGCTACCTGCTCTACTTTTACCATTGGGAGTAGCGAGATGAGCACCAATGATCAAATCGTCAATACCATCGCCATTGATGTCGCCGGCGGCACTGACGGAAATTCCAGAGCGCTCCAATATCGCCACGCCATTAATAGTAAAACCATTTTGGCCGTTTAGGTTGCTGAGGTTAAGCGGATTGGGCAGACCCGTATCAGAGCCAAACACCACATAGCTGCTACCAGCTTCGATATTACCATTGGGAGTAGCGAGATGGGCACCGATGATCAGATCATCGATACCATCGCCATTGACGTCACCTGCGCTACTGACTGAGCCTCCAGATAAATCACCTGCTGCCACGCCGTTAATAGTAAAACCATTGAGGTTATTCAGATTGGCGAGGTTAAAGGGGTTGGGCAGGCCTGTATCAGAGCCAAAAACAACATAGCTACTACCTGCATTAATGTTACCATTCGGATCTGCGGCAGCGGCACCGATGATCAGGTCGTCAATACCATCGCCATTGACATCACCAGCCGCACTGACTGAACCTCCAGATCCATCACCTGCCGCCACGCCGTTAATAGTAAAACCATTTTCGCCATTGGTTGTACCCAATTGAAAGATTGGGTCAAACTGTGCATAAGCTGCTTGGGACAGTCCCAATGCCAAAGTGATAGAAACAAACATTGTTTTGCGTTTAATATGCATAAGTAAACTTCCAGTCTTGACTTGTGTATGAAACATACAACCTTACTGCGAAAACACAGTACTCAGATCTGAAAAACCCTGAAAAAATCTGAATTTCATCAGGAAAAGTCTTTAAACTAAGGTTGTGTACAAGTTTTCAGTCAGTTTACTTTTAAGTTCTAACGCGCGTATTGAATGAATAAACTTTTACTCAAACCCATCCTTAAAAATAACATCATTGCCAAACACCACATAGCTGCTGCCGGCATTGGTATTGCCATCTGGATCGGCCAAGCGAGCACCCACAATCAGATCATCTAGACCATCACCATTGACATCACCTGCTTCGCTGACCGAATAACCGGTGGTATCCAGTCGTTCAATACCATTCAGGGTAAGGCCATTGTTGCCATCGAGGGTAGATAAATCGAATGGGTGCGGTAGGTTGCCATGACCAAACACCACATAGGCACTGCCAGCACCATTTTCGCCATTTGGATCAGCGCCATTGGCACCGATGATCAAGTCACCTATCCCATCGCCATTGACATCACCTGCACTGCTGACGGAAATGCCAGAATAATCATCGACTGCCACACCATTGAGGGTCAGGCCATTGGTACCATCTAGGGAGGCTAAATCAAAAGGGTGTGGTATGCCGGAATCAGCACCAAATATCACGTAACTGCTGCCCGCAAAACTGTTTCCACCTGGATCAGCACCGCGAGCACCGACAACGATATCATCTATGCCATCGTTATTAAAATCGCCTGCCCCATTCACTGAAAAACCCAAAAGGTCACCGGATGCCAGGCCATTAATGGCGAAACCATTGCTGCCATTAAGGGTAGATAAATTTAAGGTGTTAGAAAAACCGCTGTCTGAGCCAAACACCACATAGCTGGCACCAGCAGTTCCGGCTCGATCAGCGCCAATGATCAGGTCATCGATACCATCGGCATTGATGTCGCCTGCAGCACTGACAGAAGTGCCAGATCGGTCGAAAGCTGATATACCCTTGATGGTAAAACCATTACTGCCATCAAGGGTAGATAAATCCAAAGGGTGTGAAATGACAGCATCAGAACCAAAAACCACATAGCTGCTGCCAGCATTTGTGTCGCCGATTGTGCTTGCGCCATCGGCACTGATAATCAAGTCGTCGATGCCATCGTCATTGATGTCGCCTGCTGAACTGACAGCACGTCCGGTTCGATCATTCATGCCAATCCCATGAAGTGCAAAGCCGTTGTTGCCATTGAGGGTGGATAAATTCAACGGGTTGGGTAAACTTGTATTCGAGCCAAATACCACATACGCGCTTCCAGCGTCAGTGACAGCATTTGGGTCTGCATACAGCGCACCAATGATTAAATCATCAAAACCATCGCCATTGATATCTCCAGCAGAATCAACAGAAAAGCCAGATAAATCAACATCATTAACGCCGTTAATGGTAAAACCATTGCTGCCATTTAAAGTTGATAAATCAAATGGGTTGGCTAAACCGGCAGTGGTTCCAAAAACGACATAACTGCTGCCAGCACGATCAGTCCCATTCGGGTCTGCATCATTGGCACCTATGATCACATCATCGATACCATCACCATTGATGTCACCGGCTGACGAGACTGATACACCGGTGTTATCGAATTCAGCGACGCCATTGAATCTGATACCATTTAAGCCATCAAGGTCTGAGAGCTCAATGGTGGGGTCAAACTGGGCATTGGCACCACTTATTTGTGACAGGCACAAAGCCATTGAAACCGCTAAAGTGATCTTTTTTCGTTGCATTCTTTAATTTCCTTGAGTTTTAAACCACCCCAACTTAATGCCGTTAAAGGGCTAAAATCACTGGAGAGACAGAAGTGGTATTTTACATAGCTTACGTGTGTTTTTGGTTAAACCTCGAAGTTCAGTTTTCACCACACCAGTGAATTAAAGACAGGTGTTCAGTTATTCAAAGCCGTTCTTAAAAATCACATCACTGCTGCCGATCAGTTCGATAAAGTCGGGGCTGCTAGGTGCATTGGACTCCAGCTGTAGCATCGCTGCACGGGTGCCGGCGATGGTGGGGGTAAAACTGACTTCAATGTCACAAGACTGGTTGGTTGTTAGCTGGGCACCCTGGCAGTTATTCATGGCTATGCTGAAATCAGCCGCATCAGTGCCTTGGATGGAAACCATGCCCGGTTCCAGGTTACTGGGGCCGATATTTTCAACAGTGAGGGTTTCGGTGATGCTGTTACCAACTGGGGTATCCATAAAGACCAACGGATCAGGTTGCAGAGATACGACCGGCGGCAAAACACCATTGCCGGAGAGGGTAACAAAATCGGGGCTGCTAGGCGCATTGGACTCTAGTTGTAACAAGGCGCCGTGGCTGCCTACAGCGCTGGGAGCAAAGCTCACCTGAATATCGCAGAACTGGTTGGTTTTGAGTTGTGCGCCCTGACAATTATTCATGGTTATAAAGAAGTTGGTTGTGCCTGTGGCTTGAATTGTGACAGCGGTGGGTTCAAGGGTGCTTGGACCGAAGTTCTGGACAGTGATTGTTGCGGTGATAGCGCTCCCAAGTGGTGTGTCAATATAGACCAGTCGATCAGGTTGCAGAGATACAATCGGCGGTGGAGTGGGAGCACTGCCACGCAATTCTAGGAAATCGGGACTATTTAGGGCATTGGACTCCAGTCTTAGCATGGCCTCTCGCGTGCCGACAGCTGTGGGGGTAAAACTCATTTCGATGTCACAAGTTTGGTTGGGTTCTAATTGTAATTCCATACAGTTGATACTTGTAATATTGAAATCTAAATTATTGGCACCTTGGAAAAATAACCCATTGATTTCAAGCGTGCTGGCACCGGTGTTCTCAACCGTGAGTGTTTCGGTTGTACTGTTACCAAGCGGGGTTTCACTAAAGACCAGTGGATCTGGTTGAAGAGAGACAATAGGGGTTAATATACCGTTTCCTGATAGGGTGAATGAATTGGGGCTTGAGGCTGAGTTGCTATTAATGATGACTGGTGACGTATTTGTACCAACGGCCTGAGGTGTGAACTGCAGATCGAGTGTGCAAGTTTCATTGAGGCCGATAATGATTGGCAGTGTGCCACATTGGCCACCTGTTATAGCGAATGCTGGATCGTCTAGAGTTATGTTGTCTATTATAACGGCCGGACCATTACCCGAATTGTTCAGGGTGACGGTTCTGATATCGCTGCTGGTACCCAGTATGGTATCGCCAAAATCAACCAGGTTCAAATCGAAACTGACCAATGGAGCTCCAATTTTGCCAAACACCACGTAGCTGCTGCCGGATTGATTTCCATTCGAGTCGGTGTAAGGAGCCCCGACTATGAGGTCATCGATGCCATCGCCATTGACATCACCTGCAGTGTTCACTGCAAACCCCGATTGGTCATTGTTCGCAACACCATCAATGCGAAAACCACTACTGCTATCCAGCGTGCTTAGGTTCACTGTGGGAGTAAACGGGGTATTTGTGCCGTATATCACGAAACTGCTGCCAGAAGAAGTATTGCCGTTTGCATTGGCACCTATGGCCCCTAAAATTAGATCATCGATGCCATCGCCATTAATATCACCAGCAGCACTCACTGAGCGACCTAAAAGGTAATTTGCTGCCAGGCCATCGAGGCGAAAGCCATTGTTGCCATCCAAGCTACTGAGGTTCATTATGGCATTAAAGGGGCTACTGGAGCCAAATACCACGTAGCTGCTGCCGGAATAAAACCCGTTTGGAAAGGCATGAGGAGCTCCTATGAAGAGATCATCAAAGCCATCGTCGTTGATATCACCGGCAAAGCTTACTGCTTGACCAGACCGACTAGATACCTCGCCATCAAGTCGAAAACCGTTGCTGCCAACCAAGCTACTGAGGTTCATTGTGGCATTAAAAGGGCTACTGGAGCCAAACATCACGTAGCTGCTGCCAGATAAAGTACCGTTCGGGCTGGCACTGTAAGCGCCGATAATGAGGTCATCAAAGCCATCGCCATTAACATCACCAGCAGCGCTTACTGCGAAACCAGAATTGTGATTAATTCCCTCGCCATCGAGGCGAAAGCCATTGGAGCCATCCAGAGTACTCAGGCTTTGTGTTGAGGCAAATGGGGTACTTTTGCCAAACACCACATAGCTGCTGCCGGATCTAGAACCATTTGGGTCGGCACCAAAAGCGCCGATAATTAGATCATCGAAACCATCACCATTGACATCGCCAGCGGCGCTCACTGCAAAGCCTGATTGGTCATATTCCGCCACGCCATTGAGTCGGAAACCATTGGTGCCATCCAGTGTTTTTAGAATAAGCGTCGAGTTAAACGGGGCGCTCTTGCCAAACACCACGTAACTGCTGTTCTCTTGATAAGATCCAATAATCAGGTCATCAATACCATCGCCATTGATGTCACCCGCAGGACTGCCGTTGTTGCTAGGCGCATCAATGAGAAAACCGTTGCTGCCATCCAAGCTACTGAGGTTAATTGTGGTATTAAAAGGGTTATTGGTGCCAAACACAACATAGCTTGTGCCGAACAAAGTCCCAACAATTAAATCATCGATGCCATCACTATTAATATCACCAGCAGTGTTCACTGAGCGGCCGGATTGGTGATCCGCTTCGCCATTAAGTCGGAAACCATTGCTGCCGTCTAAGTCACTCAATTGAATAACAGGGTTAAATTGTGCATGAGCTGGGTTTTGAGCCAAGCCTAAGGCCAGTGTGATGGAAAGTACAATTTTCTTGCGTTGCATGGTTTGTGTGGCCCCTTTGTTACCCTATCTATCCTTAATTATAGACGAAAAACCAAAATGGCTGAGTTGTTAGTTACCAATCAAATTAGACCAGCTACTCAAAGCCACTGTTAAAAATCACATCGCTGCTGCCGATCAGTTCAACAAAGTCGGGGCTGCTCGGTGCATTGGAATCCAGCTGCAGCATAGCTTCACGAGTGCCGGCGACGGTGGGTGTAAAACTGATTTCAATGTCACAAGTTTGGTTGGTTGTTAGCTGGGCACCCTGGCAGTTATTCATGGCTATGCTGAAATCCGCCGCATCAGTGCCTTGGATGGTAACGGCGCCGGGTTCCAAGGTGCTATTTTGGCCGATGTTTTCGACAGTAAGTGTTTCGATGTTGCTGTTTCCAACTGGGGTGTCCATAAAGACCAATGGATCAGGTTGCAAAAATACGACCGGCGACAGCACACCGTTGCCTGCCAGAGTGATTGAGTCGGGGGTGGTGAAGGAGTTACCTTCAAAAACTGTTTTTATCAAAGCGGTACCTATTGCTTGTGGTGTGAACTGTAGATCCAGTGTGCAAGATTCACCGAATTGGATGAGGAGAGGTGTCGTGCCGCAGCTGCCACCGGTGATTGAGAATGCCGGGTCAGCCAGGTTAATGGTACTCACCGAGGCGATTCCGGTTCCAGGGTTGCTTAATGTGACGGTGGCTATATCGCTGCTGGTACCCAGTATGGTATCGTCAAAATCAATCAGGTTCACATTGAAATCCACCAACGGAATGCCAGCGCTTCTACCAAACACCACATAACTACTGCCGGATTCTCTGCCATTCGGGTCGGCAGCATCTGACCCAATAATGAAGTCATCAAAGCCATCGCGGTTTACATCGCCAGCTGTGCTAACCCAACGGCTGTCTAGCCTATCTCGTCCTGCGCCGTCAATGCGGAAGCCGTTGTTGCCATCTAGATTGCTGAGGTTCAGTGTAGCGGTAAAAGGCGTGTTCGAACCATACACCACATAGCTACCAGCAGGGTTTGCGTAGGGCGCCCCGATGATGATGTCATCAATGCCATCGCCATTAACATCTCCAGCAGAGCCTGCTGCTTTGCCTTCGCCATCGAGACGAAAACCGTTGTTGCCATCTAGGCTGCTGAGGTTCAGGGTGGCGGTAAAAGGCGTGTTCGAACCAAACACCACAAAGCTAACACGAGGGTTTGCGTAGGGCGCCCCGATGATGAGGTCATCCAAGCCATCACCATTGACATCACCAGCGGTGTTCACGCTGCTGCCGGAACGGGTACCCACTGAACCATCAAGTCGAAAGCCATTATTACCATCCAGCGTACTCAGGTTCATTGTGGCGGTAAACGGGGCGCTCTTACCAAACACCACGTAACTGCTGCCTGAAAAACTGCCATTCGAGTCAGCACCTAAAGCCCCAACCAGCAGGTCATCAAAGCCGTCACCATTGACATCACCAGCAGCGCTCACGCTGCGGCCGGATTGATCATACGCCGCTGCACCATCGAGGCGGAAGCCGTTGCTGCCATCCAGCATACTCAGGTCCTGTGTGGCGGTAAACGGAGTACTCTTACCAAACACCACGTAACTGCTACCTGAAAAATCGCCATTCGGATCGGCACCAGAAGCCCCGATCAGCAGGTCATCAAAGCCGTCACCATTGACATCACCAGCTGCGCTCACACTGCGGCCGGAACCATCATACGTCGCTGCGCCATCGAGTCGGAAACCGTTGTTACCATCCAAAGTACCCAAGTTCTGCGTCGAGGCAAACGGGGTACTCTTGCCAAACACCACGTAACTGCTGCCTGAATAACTGCCATTCGGGTCAGCACCAAAAGCCGCAATCAGCAGATCATCCATACCATCGCCATTGACATCACCAGCTGCGCTTATTGCATAACCTGATTGGTCCGTATCTGCCACGCCGTCCAGCCGGAAGCCATTGGTGCCATCCAATGAACCCAAGTTCAAAGTGGCGTTAACCCC
>CALLLZ010000129.1 GCA_938008005.1 uncultured Marinicella sp.
CAGGGTCACCATTCCAACCACCAGATGGGATGGCATCAAAGATTTTCCACATCCAAAAACCAACAATACCCTCAGGAGTCAACTCATCTTGACGATTTTGAAAATAACTCAGCGTGCGAGACCTGTTTGGAGTCAAGTAAACGCCAGAGTTACTTCTATCCATCAACCAATCAACAGTTTTCCAGGTTTGAATCAGAGCGGTAGAACTCATCCAGTAACTTGAATGCATTGGAAAACCATCGGGGGCCTGCCATTCAAACGGGAAATGACCAGTGTCATCCATTCGCCATTCTAAATTATTACTGTTATCATCATCTGGCTTAACCGTAAAATTTGTTCTCAGGGCACGCATTGACGACACCACAGTATCAAAAGGTCGTTTCAGCTTGCTTTGCCAATATGTGGGGTCAGCAAAATCAACGTGATTGAACAACTCTTTGTAGACCAATTCCAATTGATTAACTTTGTATCTATTGGCATAAAAAACTTCGGCCACATCATCAATGACACCTTGTGGCGGGTCATCTGAGATAAAGAATCTAGCCAACTTACCCGCTATGTGCTTGGCAGTACCTGGATGTCTAGCTAGCATAGCAATCAAGTCATCACCATCTGTTTGTCCTTGATTGGCTGAAAAATTTGAAAAGCCTGATGCCAACACATTTTTAGAGAATCTATCATGTCTGTCATCATCATAAAAGAAACTACCCGTATTTCCAGCATCGTTAAAATCATTGACACGCCAACCTGTGAGGCAGCGAGTTGCCTCATAAACATCATTGTCTACATAAAACTCTTGAACTAAACCATCTGAAGGCCATGCGCCACCACTATCACTCACTGTAATAGTAGGCACTTCACTGGGTTGGGCTAATCCATAATAATTTTCAACCCCTAACGTGTGTAATTCAATCAACTCACGGGCATAGTTTTCATTCGGTTCAGATGAAGAGTTGTTGTAATTATCTAAATAATACAACATGGCTGGATGCCGAGCTGTCCTTGCTAAAAAAGTCCGAAAATTCCCCATCATGCTGGCGCGAATCACATCTCGATCCCAACTGGTCATGGTTGATCTGGCATATAAATCATCACCATTGATGCTGAAATGATCATGCCAAAAATCAGCCAATCTTTCTCTCAGTGGATAAAGGGTATAAGTGGCTCGAGTAAACTTCAAGCGTTTCATTTCGTAAATGGGTCGATAAGAACTGGTTTGGTTATTTTCATCAATTCTGTAATCAACCCAAAGTTGACCTAGACTCTTATTTAAAGTTTCGAAGTTACCTGCAGATGCAATTCTTGCATCCAAATCGCTGTCTGCACCACCCGCCAATTGCTGGTCAACAAAATTACTCAGTTTAGTGGCATCATCGCCACCTGGTATAGCAGACCAATTGGCCCTATCAAATACACCAGGCGTATAACCATAACCAAGCCGGCTATATACCATGTGCGCAAAAGTTTGCGTGGGCAATTGTGCAGCCTTTATACCTGTAACCAAAGGCTTTTGTTTTGCTCTCATTCCAGCTGAAGATTTGGATTTTGAATGAGCCGTTTGACTGGTCAGCGGTAATGCCGCTAACAAGGTACTGGCTGCCCCACCTGCCAATAACTGCCTTCTGAATTTATTCGGATTATTATTGCTTTTCATAGTTCCCCAATTTAAGAATAGAGTTGCATTAATTGTAGGTCAGATAGCAGGCCAAATTGTGATTAAGTTGGCAAATTATTCGCTATTCAAGCTCTTTTAATCATTATTTAACGGATAATTAATGTAAAAACACAAATTTGAGGGCACGATTTTATAGTCTTATAACACCATGTAACAAAATTTGTCACAGCGTAAATTCAGTGATAAATCATATAAAAAAACAATAAAAAATTGAGTCAAGGGAAATAGAATTTAATGTCCAATTTCATACTGAAAAATACACAAAGCTCAAGCTAGGGTTTGAAGTTTTTTGAATCATCCTTCAACTTCAAAAAACCGTGAATCACAAGATTAAGCCAAGCAAGAATAATCAAACTACCACCCATAGGTGTAATCCAAGAAAATCCTGTTTTACCAGCAAACACCAACAAATACAAACCACCGCAAAAGAACAAAACACCCAAACTCAAGGCCAAAGCAGCATACCTCAGCCAAGGCCCCTGTTCATTCTGGGTAACAACCCAAATCAATAACAGCGCATGAATTAATTGGTAGATAAAGGCATGTTGAAACAAACTGGCTTGTTGCGTTCCTGCCAGCAAACCAAATGCATGAATGCCTAAAGCACCTAAAGCAACAGCAGTTAAGCCATAAACAGCTGCAACAACTAAATATAAAGCTGATTTATTCAATTTTATTTTTCGTTCTCCTTATCATCCCCTTCTGAGGCGTCAGCTTCAGACAGTATGGGCTCTATAAAATCAGACAATTGTCGATTTAGGGCTTTAAACTTATATTCAGCTATTTTCATCACCCATCCTTCATATTGAGGGTATTCAGCAGAATCAATAATCAAAAAATAAGCATCATCTTGTTGATATACATCTAGATTAATTTCTGCGCCAGAGTTTAATTGATATACAGCAGATAATTGGGCTGGTGTTTCTGTCACATCACTGACTGCTGACCATGATTCTGCTGGTATGGCTTCATCAATTATCAAACGAGACAAGCCACCAGCCAACTGATTCAAGTCAACATTGGCCTGTAATTGAAAGCCATCTGGTATAGCATTTAATTGCAAAACACCATTTTCAAGATTGCGTTTGATTGCAATCATTTCACCTTCTCCTGGTTTAATAGTGATCGTTCCCACGTCCTCAGGAGCAATGTCCAATACGGTCTTAAGTGCCCAATTGTCAGCACTGATAGAAATCGGCCCCAATCCTTTAACTGTGTAAGTTTGATCTTCATTTGCACGGCGCACAAATGTCAAATCCGATGACGTTTTCTTACCTATGTGTATGGCCAGTTTTAATTGGTCTGCCTGATACAGATTCACCAATAAATCATCATCAGCCAATTCAAGTTGTGCATGCTTGGCAGAATTCGCAGTTTTCGCTTCAATGATTTCTGCTGATTTCAATGACTGTATCAACTTAAATAATGGATCTATGGATACATAAAAACCATCATTCAAGTTCCATATATCAGCAGTTTTGGTCAAAACAAGCTGCTCTTCGCTTTGGGTCAAAATGATTTTATCAATGGCACTTATCTGAGCATCATTATTTTGCCAACTTGGCACCAATGGCTGCGGTTGATAATCATCTTCACTGCTATTACGAGTAATCCAATAAGCCAAACCTGCAATCACCAGTAGTAGACCAACTAAAGTTTTCATGTTACTTAACATAGCGTCTCTCCTTACGTTTAGACTTTCTCCATGACAAAAACATAATTACTAAGGTCAACAAAATAGGTATCAAAGCTATATTAATAAACTTCATTTTGGTTCCAAGAGCCTCAATGTCCTTATTCAAATTACGCTTAACTTCACGCAATTTTTTTCTCACTTCAAGTTTCCGTTGTTTGAACTTCTCTATTTCTTGCTGTTGTTCCTGATTAATCAACAATTGGTTTTCTTGGCCTTTAATGCTCTGCAACTCATTTAACTTAGTTTCGGTTTCGCGAAGTTGTTGTAACAGTTGACTTTCAGTCTCACGGTATTTTTGTTCACTGATTCTTTTTAGCTCCTGCACTTTATCAAAAGGGCGATTTGAAGTGCCTCTTGCTCTGACTTGAATCAGGTCGGCACTGCCAGTCATGTTATCAATCAAATTATTAATTAAGCTACCATTATCAGCAAAATTTGAATAAACTTGTCTACCAAAAAAGTTCTGAGCTCTGACCCACATTCGATCAAACAATATATCAACATCGGCAAACACAACTATTTGTGCTTGATCAACATTTTTAAGGCTGTCGCTCTTACCCTCAATTCCATTTGGGTAAGCACTGTTCAAAGTCCCTTGTACTCTGGCTCCAAGTGTATGTACTTGATCGTCCGCTTTAAAGCTTTGGAATAATGTACTTGGATTAAACAACAATGACATGGCATCACTCTGAGTTAACATTGACTGTTCTGTGGAGGTCAATATCGGTAAAATTTTATCTGTTTCACCGGTTATTGAGCCGGCCAATGCAGTATTCAAAGAAGTTAAATCTGAGGTAACAATATCAGTTTGATTGAAAGTATCGGCCGTCCAAGAATTAATACCCAAATGCCTGATTGCTTGACCTTGGGCAGATTGGATGGATACTGCCTGCTGGTTATCCAGAACCACTTGAGAAGCATCAAATCCAACACCCCATGCATTAAATAATACAGCTAAATCAGAAGAACGATCTGCTTGTAATTGTGTCATTGGGTTTTGTGGATCAGCAGTTACTTCCTCAGCTTGTGCCATAGGGTCAACAAATACCATCAATCGCCCACCACCCATAACAAATTGATCAATCGCAAACAACGTAGGCTCTGCGAGGTTTTTCGGGTGTATGACTAACAATAAGTCTACCCCTTCAATGATGTCGGTTGTTGTTTCAACTGGCACCACGTTATACATATCTTTAAGCTGTTCGAAAACAATTTGTCCCGCTACTTGCCCTTGTTGTGGATCAAAGCTTCCCAGCAAAGGTAAATCACTCATCACACCAATGGTGCGCTTTTCTGGATTGTTCAAGTTGTAGATTAATTGGGCAACATCATATTCCAAAAATGCTTCACGGTCGGGTTGTAAGAATGGAATGACTTCTACATCATCCAGTGAATTACTTCCAGCAATACCAAAAAACACATTCTCTCCACCTTCGCCAACAGGCAAAGCTTGTAATCCGTATTGTGAAGCTTGGTCTTCTTCCTCAGAGAAAGTAACAGGATCTATCATGGTCAGCTTAAGTTTTCCCGAACCATAACGCTCCAACTCTTCCAAGAAGTCCACCACTCGAGTGTGATAAGTTCTGAGCATTGGGATATTGGTCGTAGCTTGATCAGAATAGAACAACCGCAAATGAATATTCTCATCAATATTTTTAAGAATATTAACGGTCCCATCATTCAAGGTGAATAAATTATTTTCGGTTAAATCAACCCGTAATCTTGAAAACAACCCACTTTGGCTAATAATCACTGAAGACAATAAGAAAATAGCCATTAAGATTAATAATTGTGTTTTATGTGCTCGAGCCTTAGTCTTTACATTTTGAGGTTTTATTGTTTTCATAATTAATCCGCCTTTTTCATATCAATGATTAAAGAGGTGGCATATAACCACAACATAATGGTGATGCCAAAATAAGCCAAATCACCCAAATCCAAAACACCTTTAGTAATTGAATCAAAATGAGTCAGGAAACTGGTTGAGGCAATCGCATCAACCATTAACTGTGGCAAAAACACCTTAAAGAAATTCAACACAAGTGGAAAACCAGACAATAAGAACAAGAAACAAATAACCACCGATAGAATAAAAGCAATGACTTGATTCTTTGTAGCTGCCGAAATACAGCTTCCTATCGCCAAAAAACCACCTGCCAATAGAAAACTACCTAAATAGCTGGCTACAATTAAACCATTATCTGGATCACCTAAATAATTGATCGAAATAACCATTGGAAAGGTTAACAACAAAGCCAATCCAATAAACAACCAAGCCGCAAAAAATTTACCTAATACCCAATCCATTTTATTAACAGGCAATGTCATCAACAATTCAATGTTGCCACTATTTCTCTCTTCTGACCATAAACGCATCGCGACTGCTGGTACTAAAAATAAATACAACCAAGGGTGGAAATTAAAGAAAGGCATCAGGTCAGCTTGTCCACGTTCATACAAGTTACCAAAATAAAAGCCAAATACGCCGCTCATGATTAAGAAAATCACGATAAAAACGTAGGCTATGGGCGTTGCAAAATAGCTCTGCAATTCTCTTTTAATGATGGCGCCAATGGAATTATTCACACTCATTTCACCACCTCTCTTTCACCCGCAGTGTGGGTAATATTTCTGAATACCTCATCTAAACGTCCAGCTTCCATCTTCAGGCTTTTTACTTGAATAGATTCTTTCTTAAGAAATTGACTGACCTCATCAAAAATAAACAGCCCTTGGGTTGGAAAAACTGTGGTTTCTTTTAATCTAGAATCATAGTCAACATCTAAAACACAGTCCATACTTTTAATTTTGTTAAGTAAATCTACATTTAAGTCTGACACAAAACTAACTGCATGATGATACCTAGACATGTTTTCCATTTCTGCCGGTGTATTGTCAGCAACCACTTCTCCACCAGCAATGATGATGGCGCGGTCACAAACTGCATGCACCTCTTCTAAAATATGGGTAGATAAAACGATTGTTTTATCTTTAGACATATCAGTAATCAATTCACGAACTTGATGTTTCTGATTAGGGTCTAAACCATCAGTTGGTTCATCCATAATCAAAACCTCAGGGTCATGAATAATGGCTTGAGCTATACCGACTCTGCGTTTAAAGCCTTTTGACAAAGTTTCAATTTTCTGAAAATATACATTTTCTAAATTGACTCGTGAAATTACAGACTCAACAGCAGGCTTAATCAAATGGGATTCTATGTCCCTCAAAGCAGCAATAAAATGTAAAAACTGTCCAACTTCCATTTCACCATAACTGGGTGCGCCCTCAGGTAAGTAACCAATTTTTTGCTTAACTGCAATAGGTTCATCTTCGATGTTCATCCCACACACCTTAATACGACCTTCCGATGGCTCTAAAAACCCTGTAATCATTTTCATGGTAGTAGATTTACCTGCACCATTGGGCCCTAAAAACCCCAGCACCTGACCTTTGTTGGCAGTAAATGTTAAGTCATTCACCGCAGTAAATTGGCCAAACCTCTTACTTAAATTCAAACATTCAATCATGTCATTCCTTCTTTTTAGTTTGAAATCTACTTAAGTTTTATATTGATAAAAAACAACCTAAGCAGCCCAATATTCAAATTACAGCTCAATGCCAAAAATTTGAAACGAATAATTCTCTCAACTTATATGGTATTACCATAAAATTTCAAGCCAAAATTTTAACGTTTTTGCCCAG
>CALLLZ010000130.1 GCA_938008005.1 uncultured Marinicella sp.
TTTAACCGCTTTTGAATTGTTGTTAATCTTATGTTTTAATAGTGCAATACCATACAATTGTTAAGTGGTTAAAAAGGGGAGTATATGAAAATTTCTACAGAAAAAGTGATCTGGTATGTCGTTGGACGATTTTATATTAACAGTGAAAGTGAAGCATTCGATGCGGGCTATTTCTCGTACATCGATGGTCTTAAAGGCCCTTTTTTTCAAGGCAGTGACAAAAATGAAAGTACGGCATTTTTTACCTTTTATGCGGATAAATTTACCAGTACTGCCATTCAAAATGGCAATGTATCTACATCTTTGACACCACCTGGGAATTGGAGCATGTATTTAAATCATCATCCGGATGGTAGCTGGGGGAAACCGTCTTCGTTTAAAGGCAGTCAACAACAAAAAATCGCCACTTGGAGTCGTGCAAATACTTCAATGAGTACCACTGTGGGTGTGACGTCTTTGAGTTTATTGACTTTCAACTTGAAAGAAAGTTGGGATTTTGAATGGCAAGGAAAAATCTATAATATAAGAGAGATCATTCCTCATGATGTAACTCAACTTGGTTTTGGCAGTGCTGAACTTCTGGACCCGTTGCCAAAATATCCAACGATCAAGGCATTCGGTGCATCGGCAATGTTAAATAGCAAAGATAGCTCTGAATAACAGCACTGGCTGGGTTAATAGGATGTGTTCAGTTAGCCCAAGAATGGTGTTCTATAGTATGTAGTCAGATTGTTTTACTCAAAACCATTGGCAAATATCAAATCAGGTGCGGTGAAATCAATTGTTAATGTCGGTGCAGCACCACTTTCTCGGCTACTTATACCTCGCGCATTTTGATTGCTGATTTCATCACCCAATAGAATCCAGCCAAAATTCATTGCTGGGTTATCGAGCCACATTTGAACATCAGCGATCAATCCACTGTTGGAAGAGAAAGTAACCGTTTCATTGGTGTTGACATTGAATTTTGTGATGGCAGAGGCGGTACTGAAAAAATCCCCACCTTCCGTATTCCACGTCAATGTATCATAAAAGCGATGAAGCCAAGTGGCGTCATTGGTGGTTGCTGATGAACCATTACCGCTGCCATTTGAAGAACCCTCTCCCCAATCAGCCAGTAATAAATGCAAGTTGGCATCAAAACTAAAGCCATCCGGGGGGACATTACTGACCGTTATTTCTAATGAAGCTGAGTTGATGGTTGAATTGGATGGAATGCCATTTAAGTCAAATTGTAATACAGCGCGGCGTTTTCTAAATTGTGCATTATCCCCAGTTTTTCCAATAAACAATCGAGTGCCCGCACCATTGCTAGAGTCTCCATCATCTGTTTCATAAAGTGTATTGTCTTTGGAGGGTATAATTTGTATGGTATCAGCTGATAATTGTGAGCTGATCAACAACATGGGTATAAAAGACAAAACAAATTTCATAAATGATAAACCTGCATATAAGTGTGTAGATTATAAGATTACATTTAAATGTTAACAAGTAAAATTAAAACCTGAATCTAACCCATATTTATCATAAATTTGAGTAGAATCTTATCAATCTTTTTTCGAGTTTACTATGTCCACAAAAAGAAATAAATTAGGCCCGGGTGTTTTGGTTGCAGCAGCATTTATCGGCCCAGGGACAGTAACCACATGTACTTTGGCTGGGGCAAATTTTGGTTATGCTTTGATTTGGGCTTTGGTGTTTTCGATTGTGGCCTGTATTTTGTTACAGGAAATGTCGGCACGTTTGGGTGTGGTTACACAACAAGGGTTGGGGGAAGTTCTGAAGTCACAGTTCCAAAATCCGCTGCTTAAATATGTGATTTTCACCTTGGTTACTGTGGCAATATTCATTGGAAACAGTGCCTATGAAGGTGGTAACATTGCTGGTGCTGCCTTGGGTATAGAAGCGTTATTACCTGATTTAAACTTTCCTTGGCCAGTGCTAATTGTTGGTTTGGCTTTTGTGATACTAATTCAGGGCAGTTATCAGGTTTTGGAAAAGGCTTTAATCGGCTTGGTATTGTTGATGAGTTTGGCTTTTATGACAACTTTTATCATGACTAAACCAGATTTAGGTGCCTTGTTCTTGGGTTTGAAACCACAAGTGCCAGAGGGCGCATGGTTAACTGTGATTGCTTTGGTAGGTACTACAGTGGTGCCATACAATTTATTTTTACATGCTTCAGCGGTAAAAAATAAATGGCATGACGCGGCTGATTTACCACAGGTAAGAAAAGATAATATGATTTCTATCGGGTTGGGTGGTCTGGTTTCATTGGCCATTATTTCAACCGCTGCAGCTGCATTTTTTAGCCAACAATTGGGTCAGCAATTAGATCAAAGCGCAGCGATTAAATCAGCTGCAGATATGTCAGTTCAGTTAGAGCCGTTATTGGGTTCATGGGCTTCGATTGCTATGGGTTTGGGGCTGTTTGCTGCAGGAATTTCATCATCTATCACTGCGCCGTTGGCAGCGGCCTATGCAGTGGTAGGTATGCTGGGTTGGCAAAACCAAGACAAAAGTAAGGATGTGAAGGATGTGCGTTTTAGAGCAATCTGGGCTGCGGTTTTGTTCAGTGGTTTGGCGTTATCATTATCAGGGTATAAACCGATTACCATCATTTGGTTTGCGCAAGTTGCCAATGGTATCTTGTTACCTTTATTGGCTGCGTTTTTATTGTATGTGATGAATAAATCTGATTTGTTAGGGGGCTATAAGAATACCTGGCTACACAATGTTTTTGGTGCGTTGGTTATTATGGTGACGCTTTTTTTAGGTGGTAAGTCATTGTATTTTGCCTTCTTTCAATAGCCGAGTATAGGAGTTGAACCCATGAACATTAGGCATTCAATAGATTTAAATTGTGACTTGGGTGAGTACGATGAACTCAGCCAAGGTGGTAATGACGAAGCCATCATGGCGTATATTTCTTCATGTAACATCGCATGTGGTGCTCATGCAGGTAATGAGCAGGTGATTGGTCACACCGTAGCATTGGCTAAGCGTCAGCAGGTAAGTATCGGTGCACACCCATCATATCCCGACAGAAAAAACTTTGGGCGCAAGATGATGCAATTAGCAAATAAAGAATTGCGACCAATTTTACATGATCAAATAGCCAGGGTTGCTGCATTAACTCAACAGCAAGACGCCGTTTTGGCGCATGTAAAACCCCATGGTGCTTTGTATAACCAAGCGGCGATTGATTTAGACTTGGCTTTGTTGTTGGCTGAAACCATAGCCGAACAAGGTCAAAAGCTGATGTTCTATGGTTTGGCACATTCAGCCATGGCACAAGCAGCTAAGGAAGTTGGAGTGGTTTTTGTGGCCGAGGGATTTGCCGATCGTGCTTATACTGCATTACGAACCTTGCAGCCACGTGGCGAGCCTGGAGCCATAATTAATGACGCCGATGTGATGTTACAGCGCGTAATTGGTTTACTGCAAAAAGAGCAAGTAATGGCTGTATCAAATGAACGTATTGAGTTGAAAATTGATACACTGTGCATACATGGAGATCACGAAGGTTCATTGAAAACAGCTGAAACTTTATATCATGGTATCAGGGCAGCTGGATTTGGTATCAATCCACCTGCTGGTATAGTGCACTTGTAATGATAAGTGGATTAAAAATCATCAAAATGTTACCTAACGGTGATTGTGGTATCTTGATGCGATTTCAATCTGATGCAAACCTATTGGTCGGTATTCATGCGTTAGCAAATGATCTGTTGGCTAACCCACCGTCTGGGATTTATAGTAAAACTGCCAGCACCCAAAAGGCTCTTGCCCAAATAGTTAATATCATCCCGGCAACTGATAGTTTGGTGGTAGTATTTGCATCACCGATTGATTTGAAGTCGGAGGTTTTGGATGTGTTTAAAGCACGTTGTGAAAATTTGGTAGTGAACCATCGTTATAAACAAGTTCATGATATTCCAGTTTGTTATGCCGCTGATGTGGCCAGCGATGTGCAGGTGGTTTGTGAGAGACTGGGGCTATCCCATCAACAGTTGATTGATTTTCACAGTGAACCAATCTACCATATCGACATGCTTGGTTTCTTACCGGGTTTTGCTTACTTATCAGGCAATAATTCAATCCTCAATTTACCTCGAAAAAACACACCCAAACTTCAAGTTGAAGCAGGCAGCGTGGCCATTGCAAATCAGCATACCGGTATATATTCCTTGAGCAGTCCAGGGGGATGGCATGTAATAGGGCGTACGCCAAAACAATTACTGAACTGGACGGATCAACAACACCCCATGGTCTTAAATCCATTGGATGAAGTGAGGTTCAGGCCAATTGATTTACAAGAGTTTAAGTTGCTTTGTGAAAACCATGCAAATTGAAGTCATTCAAGCGGGTTCTTTCACCACCATACAAGATGGTGGTCGTGTAGGCTATGCCCACTTAGGTGTTCCTGTATCTGGGTTTATGGATGAACGGTCGGCACATTTAGCCAATTGTTTGGTTGGTAATCAACTAGGTGATGCGCTGTTGGAGTTGACCTGGACCGGATTAGAGTTTGTTTGTCATGCTGATTGTTCAATGGCCCTAGCTGGGGCTGAGTTTGAATGTTTTTTAAATGCCAAGCCTGTCTATATAGATACTGTGATACAACTTAAAGTGGGTGATCATTTTAAAATGGGTCGGTTATTAACGGGGGTTAGGGGGTATATGGCATTTGCAGGATCTTTTGATTTACCTCCGATTGCTGGTAGCTTAAGTACTTTGGTAGTGGCTGGATTGGGTGGTCATTTGGGTAGACAGATAGAAACTGGCGATTTGTTGAAGTTGAGAAAACCTTCATTGACAGTTATAAAGCACCTGCCATTCTGGAAAAAGCTCAAGCCTCAATCAACACACGTTATCAGAGCCATACCGGGGCCAGAGTTTAATGATTTCAAATCAGCTGCGGTTAGACAAGCATTTGGACAATCTTATCAATTATCCCATGATTGTAATCGCCAAGGTTTTCGGTTGTTGGCTGAAACCATAGAGTCGCCTAAAAAAATACAGATGGTCAGTTCAGGGTTGGTGCCGGGCAGTTTACAAGTGACGCCTGATGGACAAACTATTTTGGCTATGAGAGATGCGCAAACCACTGGTGGTTACCCAAGAATTTTGATTGTTAATCAAAATCAATTGCATCAAATTGCTCAAATCCGCCCTGGAGAAAATATTTACTTTTTCGTTACCCACAACCAGTAAATCTAACTTTATAGTTGATCAAATATGGCTGAAATCACTTTTTATGGTGAATTTCAGGTTAATTTCAGAATAATTTCAGAAAATTTTCAGGTTTAAACTGGGTCAAAAAATTAAAATTTCAATAACGAACTCAAGTCTTCAAAAGAAAAGTTGAGATAAACATTTATTAAAATAGGAGTTTAATTTTGAAAACGTCACTGACAAAAAAAATCACCATCATTGTGTTGTTGTTATTATGCATGATACCAGTTTTACAAGCCCAAACGACCATCATAGTAGACTGGGCCTTAGATGAGGAGCCAGGTAGTAATCGACATACATGTACTTACACCTTGGGTTCAGGTGCTTTGTATTCACCAGCTTCTGATGGACTGTGTACATTTCGCCGTGCTTTGCGCGAAGCAGGTGCCAGACCGGCCTCAGATCGTCCGATTACTATTGTATTTACCGGTTTAAATGGCAGTGATGGTAATGCGGATGATGTCCAATTTGACGGTGATCAATGGATACTACCTGTTTCTGATGCCGGTAACTCAAGTGATTTTGGCTTGTTTCCCTTTTCTATCACGGATGTTGTAGGTAATGTCGTAATAAATGGTTTGCCAGTTGATGTTCAAGGCAACAATGAAATGCCAAAAATTATGATTGAAAGTGGGAAAACGCTGCTGATTGAGATGAGTGATGTGATCATTGAAGGACTTGGTTTTTATGGTGGCATGAGTATTCATGCGAAAGAAGAAAATATTACGTTTCAAAATAACACATGGGGTTTAAGTCCTGATGGGCTTGAGGTGGTTTTTGGAGACCCTGATTTCAATATCGATAATTTAGCTGGTAGTAATGGCATTCTTTCTAACAATAAAGGAGAT
>CALLLZ010000131.1 GCA_938008005.1 uncultured Marinicella sp.
GGTGATGTAATAAGTGAACAACTTCCATCTATGGGTTGTTCAATTAAGTGGATAAAAGCTTAAGCACATAAAATTAAAAGAGTATAAAAAAACATGACAAAAACCTATCAATCTTCTGATATAGAAGTTCTCTCGGGTTTAGATCCGGTAAAAAGAAGACCGGGGATGTACACTGAGACCAGCCGTCCAAATCATCTAATTCAAGAAGTGATTGACAATTCGGTTGATGAGGCCTTGGAAGGGCATGCGAGTAAAATCAATGTGATTTTACATGCTGATGGTAGTATTGAAGTTTCAGATGATGGGCGTGGTATGCCGGTAGATATTCATGCCAAGCATGGTGTATCTGGGGTTGAGCTGATCTTATCAAAATTACATGCAGGTGGTAAATTTTCGAATAAAAACTACACCTTTTCAGGTGGTTTGCATGGTGTTGGTGTATCAGTTGTGAATGCACTGAGTCAACGTTTAGATGTTTGGATTAAAAGAGATGGTAAAGAGCATCACATCGCTTTTGAACATGGTTTAAAAGTTTCTGAATTAACTGTGGTTAACCAAGTTGGACAAAGGAATACAGGTACAAGGGTTCAGTTTACTCCAGCGCCGGAGTATTTTGACACCATTAAAATTGGTGTTAAAAAACTCAAGCATTTATTGAAGGCTAAAGCTGTATTGTGTTCTGGATTAGCAGTTCATTTTAAAAATCATTTAGATGGCAGCAGTGAAAGTTGGGAGTTTCAAGATGGTTTACAGGAATATCTGATTGATGAAATTGAAGCTGAAGAATTGATTCCAGCAGCTGGCTTTGTTGGTGCTCAGTTTGATGAAGAGTTTGCTGTAGATTGGGCGTTAACTTGGTTGCCACAAGGAGAGCTGGTTACTGAAAGCTACGTCAACTTAATTCCAACTGCACAAGGTGGTACGCACGTAAATGGTTTGCGTACTGGTTTAACTGAGGCTATTCGAGAGTTTGCTGATGCACATAACTTGTTACCTCGCAGTTTGAAACTCGCACCGGATGATGTGTGGGATCGGGTTTGTTATGTGTTATCCACAAAAATGAAAGACCCACAGTTTTCAGGTCAAACCAAAGAGCGATTGTCATCGCGATCTATAGCTTCCTATGTAGCCAACACCATCAAAGATGCTTTGATTTTATGGTTGAATCAAAATGTTGCTGAAGGTGAGTTAATCGCCATGATTGCTATTAATAATGCACAAAACAGATTACGTAAAGCAAAGCAAGTGGTACGTAAAAAGGTCACTGCCGGCCCAGCATTGCCTGGCAAGCTGGCCGATTGTAGTTCACAGGACCCAATGCAGGGAGAGTTGTTTTTAGTTGAGGGAGATTCGGCAGGTGGTTCAGCCAAGCAAGCGAGAGATCGGGAGTTTCAAGCCATTATGCCTCTGCGTGGTAAAATTCTCAATTCATGGGAAGTTGAATCTACTCAAGTAATGGCTTCACAGGAGGTGCATGATTTGGCGGTTGCCATGGGCGTTGATCCAGCCAGTACAGACTTGGATGGTTTGCGATATGGTAAGATAATTATTTTGGCAGATGCAGATTCAGATGGCTTACACATAGCAACCTTGTTGTGTGCGCTGTTTTTGCGGCATTTTGAATCAGTAGTCAGGGCTGGGCATATCTTTGTGGCGATGCCTCCGTTGTTTAGGGTGGATGTCGGAAAACAAAAATTTTATGCAGTTGATCAAAGTGAAAGGGATCAAATTTTGCATAAAATTGAAAAAGATAAAATGAAAGGCAAAGTCAGTGTGACACGGTTCAAAGGTTTGGGCGAAATGAACCCATCACAGCTGAGGGAAAGTGCCATTGCGCCGGATACCAGGCGCCTGTTACAACTTTCAGTATCTGCTGGCGACAATACACACGCTATCATGGATATGCTATTGGCTAAAAAACGGGCATCTGAACGCAAATCTTGGTTGCAGGATAAAGGTGATTTAGCCGTGCTGTGATGTTATTATGTATACAGGGACTTATATCAAACATTAATTGAGGGTGTATTTGAACGCGCATTACCAACAAAATATCAAACAATCAAAATTGACAGCTATGATGATCTCGTTGGTTATTTTAGCTATTGCTGTTTGTATCGCTTTTTATGTGAGGAATTCTCAAACTCAAGTTTTGCAACAAATTTTGGGAGGTCATGGAGATCGTACTAAAATCACATTGGTTAATAATATCAATGATTTGATGGCAGATATGCGTGCCATGTCTAAGCGTTGGGTTAACGATAACGGTACTACAGAAGCTAATTGGCGCGCTGACGCCGCTGATTTTAATCAACGCATTGAAGGTGTTAATGCCATGTGGATGGTTGATAAAGAGTTTAAATGTATTTGGTTGGTTTCTGTCTCAAGTAGCTCTGTGCAAAGGTGCAAAAATTTTATGAGTGAACCTGACCATGTTGTAAAGTTGAGCAAAGCCAAAGAAAGTCAAACCATTGAATTCACTGAAATTTATGATGTTGATGGACAAAATGCAATATATATGTTCCAGCCAATAGGCAAGGACGAGAACTTTTTTGGATTTATAGCAATTGAGGTAAAAGTTCAAATGTTTATCGACTATGCGCTGGGTAACCCTGTTAATTCAGGATATTACACCAAAGCCTACAACAAGGAAAAGGTGGCATATAGTAATGGACCTGAACTCTCAGACAGCTCATATTTACATGTGTTTGAGTTGAATATGGATGCCGATACCGGTTCTTGGGTATTTAAGGTTTATCCAACGGAAGCCACTTTGGGCTTGATAATTACCACAATACCATACTTCATAGCTATCACCGGGGCCATCATAGCGTTTTTGTTCATGTTGACTTTGTGGTCAAAACAAAAAGCCAAGTACGAATCTAACCGATTAGCTACTGAGATCAGTGAAAAAGAAAAGGTGCAGTTTGAACTTGAATACTTGGCTAATCATGATACCTTGACTCATTTGCCCAATCGTCATTACATCACCAACTTCATTGAAACCAGGGTTAAGCTCTCAGAACAAAGCCAACAAAAATTCACCATATTGTTTATAGATTTAGATCACTTTAAAGACATTAACGATACATTGGGACACGCAGTTGGTGATGAGATGTTGAAAAAATTACCAATTTTATTTAATAAGGTATTTCGACATGACGATGTGATTGCCAGAATGGGTGGTGATGAGTTTGTGGTATATCTACCCGGTGAAATGAGTGAGAGTCATGTAGCGAAAATGGTAAAGCGTTTCTTGAAATCATTGGAGTACCCAATTCAAATAGAGGAACATTTGATTCGCTTAACTGGCAGTGTGGGAGTGGCTTTTTACCCTCAGCATGGTGCCAACGTAACTGAATTGCTGTCACATGCAGATGCGGCTTTATATCGCGCCAAAGATGAAGGAAGGAATACCTTTGCAATTTATGATTCGGAAATTGAGCAAAAAGCCAAGGATCGCATAAAGCTGATTGGGCGTTTACATACAGCCAATGAAAATGAAGAGTTTGAAATGTATTTTCAGCCCAGATACAGCCTCAGTGATAATCAAATGATTGGTGCTGAAGCATTAATTAGGTGGAAAAAAAACAATGAAAGAGTCATTGAACCTGCTGCTTTTATAGGTTTATTAGAAGAGACATCTTTGATTATTCCAATTTCATGGAGGATGTTAGAGCATTCATGTCATCAGTTTTTAAAGTTATTGGCGCACCATCCCGGTTTATTCATGTCATTCAATGTTTCTGCTAAATTATTGGAGCATCCTGATTTTTTAAAGAACATTCAGTCCATTTTTGCAAGAACCAACTTCCCTCCTGAGCGGCTTGAGTTAGAGCTGACCGAGCAAACTTTGATTCAAAATGTTGAGAACAGTCAGTATATTTTGAATGAAGTCACCCAACTAGGTGTCAGTGTAGCAATTGATGATTTTGGAACTGGATATTCATCACTGTCATACCTTAAAAACTTTCCGGTTGATGTGCTTAAAATTGATAAATCGTTTATTCAAGATATAGATTCTGACAATGATGACTTGGAGTTGGTCAAGACCATGATTGCTATGGGTAAAAACCTAAATATCATTACGGTAGCTGAAGGTGTAGAAAGTGAAACTCAGTTGAAGATACTTAAACATGAGTTATGTGATCAAGTTCAAGGATACTTCTTCAAAAAACCGATGAGGTTTTACGATTTATATCGGTTGATAACAGATCGATAGGTCGGAAAGCCCTTAAGGAGATTCTGCTCTACTTATCGTCAATTTTGAAATTGTTGATGTTGTTGACTAACAGATTGACTTGACTTTCTTTGGTTGCATGTGAAAAAACCAAACGAATCACGTCATTATGACCAGGCCAAATATGAAACTCAAAACCTTCATTCTGTAATTGTTCAATTAATTTCAAAGGCAATCGACAAAATACTTCATTGGCTTCGACCG
>CALLLZ010000132.1 GCA_938008005.1 uncultured Marinicella sp.
GCTGCAGAACTGCTTGATTCAACCGGTTTTGAATTACTGGACTTAAACAACATTGAGTTCAGTGATTATGATTACCAATCCGGAAACTCAGATGATGACTTTCTCCCTACCATCAGAAATACAGTTGATCAATATGACCACATCATTTGGCTGACACCTGTTTATTGGTATTCGATGAGCGGAATCATGAAGAGGTTTATCGATCGGATTTCTGATTGTTTACGGATTGAAAAAGAAACAGGGCGAAAATTTCGCGGTATGAGTATGTCATTAATCAGTGTCAGTAACGATGTGCGCCATGATGCTTTTGGCATACCTTTTGAGTTAACCGTTGATTATTTAGGCATGAATTACCTGGGTGATTGTCATATAAGGGTCAATGAACACTCAGATATCAATGACCAAATGGCCGTGTTGTTGAATAAAATCAAGAATACTGTATAAAAAACTGATTAAATTATACAAAAATAGACACAACATCATTTAAAATATCTTTTTTTGCAAGAAACACCCATGCCATTACCTGAGTCATTACCTGATCAAAGCTTGCATAGCAGCAACGATCCCAACGTCAAATTTCTACAACAAACCATCCAAAGCATGGAAAATGAATTGTCCGCAGCCTCTTTTGGTGGCCAAAGAAAACAAATCCCCTTGCTGATGAAACAACTCAAAGAAGCTCGCCGTATTTTATCTAAGATGACAGGTGAGGTTTGACTTTACTCAGTTAAATCAACCAACAGGTAAAAATAAACCCTAACCACTGACGTCCTTGGACGGACTTAATGTATTGTGTATTTGCCCAATCAGAAATTTGTTTAAATAAAACATAGCTTATCGAATTGTTGTAGGCCCGAGCATAACGGTAGTGAAGGGTATTCAAACATGCTCAAACAACAACTTAGTGGCAGCTTTTATCACGTTATCTTCTGCATTCAACTCGGCTGGAAATTAACTGATTGAATAACCTAACTGATCATTGAAGGGGCCTTCGGGCCTATGGTAATGTCAACCTCGAAATGATCTCCCTAACGAGCATATACCGTCAATAAAATATCAGCGGGTGATCGGTTCTTGCCACCAAAGAAAGGTTGGTTTGAAAGTTGTGACTCAGCCATTTAAGTATGAGTTACAAGTTTTACTTGCTGTCAATTTCAATGATATAAGCAGCTCCGGATTCGTTACCCTGCTGGTCATGACGGGTTGTCCCTACCAACAATTTGTTGCCGGCCATTGATATACTCCAGCCAAACAAATCCCCAGGCTTGCCATCTACTGCTGTTAACATGGTTTGTTGCTGCCAAGAATCACCTGTTCTGGAAAACACATATACGGCGCCCGAATTTGCTCCTTTGTCATCCTGATGCATGGCGCTGATCACCGCTTTGTCACCCATAATTGCCACCCCTCGACCAAATCGATCATCGGCTGCACCATCTGACGCAGTCAGTTTGGCTTGTTGCAGCCAGGATGTTCCTATGCGAGTAAATACATAAGCAGAACCAGCATCCACACCCATGATGTCATCATCGTCACGACGGGCAGATATCAAAGCCGTATCCCCGGATAAGGCCACCCGAACACCAAAAATATCTGTCTCGCCGCCATCAGCAGCCATCAACTTAGCTTGTAGTTCCCAAGCATTGACATTCCGGGTATAAACATATGCGGCACCGGCGTCTTTCGCCTTTTCATCATGTAAATCTGCGCCAATTAACAGGGTGTTATCATCAAGGGCCAAACTGATTCCAAAAACATCACCTGCGGCACCGTCAGGAGCAGTAATTTTGCTTTGCTGTTCCCAGTTTTCACCGTTGCGTGTAAACACATACACTGAACCTGAACTTGTGCCAAGGTCATCATCATGCGGCGCACCAATCACAATGGTGTCATCTGATACTGCGATGCTTTGTCCAAAAGCATCACCTGCAAAACCATCTGATGATGTTAATTTGCCTACTTGATTCCAAACTGATCCTGATCGAATGTAAACATATGCTGCGCCAGAATCTTTACCATTTTCATCATGACCAATGGCACCAACAACACCAATTGGTCCCAATAAGGCCACTTTGCCCCCAAACGTATCACCGGCTACACCATCAACTGCACTGAGTGTTGCTTGTTGCTGCCAGCCTTGATTTGTGCGAGTGTAAACATACGCTGAACCCACATCAACACCAGCCTCTTCATCGTCCGATTTAAAAGAACCCACAAACGCAGTGTCACCATGAATCGCCACATCAAAACCAAAAAAATCCTCCGACGCACCATCGTCGGCCAAAAGTTTTTGTTGTATATATTGGGTTTCAGCTTGGGTATTATGCACAATAAATAACAGCAAAAAGGCTGTATATATCAGGTTGATCGGTTTCGCGCATAACCGGCCATTTTTATAATTTACCATTCAATTTCTCAAAATGAAGTTTCATAGAGTCCAGTTCTAACCAGATCAGTCATTGCTGTTTTTATTTCAGCTGTTTAGATTGGGTTGAGAGAAACAAGTTCCAACTATGTTGAGTACTTGACCGCTTTTGTAGAGGTACTGAGGCATACCCACTGAATTATAATAAGTTCAGGGTAATCGACATCAGTTAACCTTTGGTTATCAAATCCATAAACAAGACAGCTTATCAAGCGGCTTTACTTTACCATTAATTGTTATTCATGAAGACATTGGATGAAGTCATCGCTCCATCAAAACAGTTACGAATCCACAACTGATTCCCGCCTGTTCAGGAAGAGCATTTGGTCGATTTTGCTCACAACAGCATTGAAAACAGCTCGGGTTGGTTGTTCAGGTAATCGTTGTATAAGCCACCAGATTTCATGCGGTTAAGCAAAGGATCAAAGTCTTCACTGTGTTTCAATTCAATGCCGACAACGGCCGGACCGTGTTCGCGGTTGTGTTTCTTTTGGTATTGGAAATAAGTGATGTCATCGGTTGGTCCAAGGATGTCGGCCACGAATTCTTTTAAGGCACCTGCTCGTTGTGGGAAACGCACCAAGAAATAATGCTTCAATCCATTGAATAATAAAGCCCGTTCGCGAATTTCTTCAATTCGAGTGATGTCGTTATTACTGCCGCTGAGAATACACACCACCTTTTTATCTTTAATCTGATCAGCATATTGCAGCAATCCCGCCAAAGATAAAGCACCAGCAGGCTCAACCACAATTGCATCTTTGTTATACAGGTTCAAAATGGTTTGACAAATCAAACCATCTGGCACACTGATGACATCGTCTAACATTGATTGGCAAATATCAAAAGTGTTACTGCCTACTTGTTGCACAGCTGCACCATCAACAAATCGATCAATATTTTTTAGTTTGGTGTTATGCCCTACTTGTAAGGCAGCTGCCATTGATGCGGCACCTTCAGGTTCAACACCAACGATTTGGGTGTTGGGTGATTGTTGTTTAAACACAGACAACAAACCCGATGCCAACCCGCCACCACCTATCGGCACAAAGATATAATCTATGGGCTGATCACACTGTTGTAAGATTTCAATACCAATGGTGGCTTGACCAGCGATGATATCAGGATCATCGAATGGATGGATAAATGGATAATTATTTTCATCGCTGAAATGATATGCCTGTTTTTGGGCTTCATCAAAAGTATCACCGATCAACACCAGCTCAACCTGGTCGCCACCGAACATTTTTACTTGTTCCACTTTTTGCTGTGGCGTGGTTATAGGCATATAAACAACTGCCTTTACACCCAAAGAACGGCATGTATAGGCCACACCTTGTGCATGGTTGCCTGCACTGGCACATACCACATGTTGAAGATTAGGCATATGCTCCAGCAGCGTGGCTATCTTGTTATATGCTCCCCGTATTTTATATGACCTCACTGTTTGCAAATCTTCTCTTTTAAGTAAAATATCAGCATCCAACAAGTGACTGTAAGTCAAATTAGGTAACAAAGGCGTTTGATTGACCACGCCTTTAAGACGCCGAATAGCGGCTTTTATATCAATAATAGCCGCTGGTTTTTTAGCTGTTGAGGCCAATGCTGTCATGTTATTCAAGCATTTTCTGGACGGAGCTTTCTGACCTGTTGACCCGTTTGCCAGATTTCAGAATTACGCAAAGCTTCCAACTCTTGATCCAATTTTTCACGGTAATCTGGCTTCTGATTCGCTTCAATCACCACCCTGGCTTCTTCACCACTGGCGACGGAATCATAAAGCTCTTCAAACAAAGGGGTGTTGGCTTCTCTGAATTTATGTCGCCAATCAAGGGCACCACGCTGGGCTGTGGTCGACGTGTTCGCATACATCCAATCCATGCCATTATCAGCAACCAAAGGCATTAAACTTTGGGTCAATTCTTCAACCGTTTCATTGAACGCTTCAGAAGGTGAATGGCCATTTTTCCGCAACACGTTGTATTGCGCCTCAAACAAACCAGCAATAGCGCCCATAAGGATACCTCGCTCACCTGTCAGGTCAGAATAGACTTCTTTTTTGAAGTCAGTTTCAAACAAATACCCAGAACCCACGCCAATCCCCAATGCAGTGGCTGTTTCTTTGGCATCACCAGTGACATCTTGAAAGATGGCATAACTGGAGTTCAAGCCTTTACCCTGCTGAAAGAGGGTACGCAATGAACGGCCAGAACCTTTGGGCGCCACCAAAACCACATCGACATCAGCCGGTGGCACAATGCCTGTTTGTTCATTGAAAGTCACACCAAAACCATGCGAAAAATACAAAGTATCACCCGAATTTAAGTTTTCTTTGACTGTGGGCCAAGCCGAAATTTGTCCCGCGTCAGATAACAGGTACATCACCACATTCGCTTTTTGCGTGGCATCACCTAATTCAAACAGCGATTCTCCTTCAACCCAACCATCACTCACCGCCTTTTCCCAAGATGCAGAACCTTTTCTTTGTCCTACTACCACATTAAAACCATTGTCTCTGAGATTAAGTGCCTGACCAGGGCCTTGTACACCATAACCCAATACAGCAATGGTTTTATCTGCTAAATACTGTTGTGCTTGTGGTAAAGGGTATTCATCACGAGTGACCACTTCTTCCCATGTCCCACCAAAATCTAATTGCGCCATAATTGTTCCTACTAAATAGTTTGTTAATTAAAATTGTTGTTTATGTTTTATTTTTTCACTTAGTGATCTGCATCACAGGTGGCATGTTGTTTAAAAAATGACATGTCAGATGACATCGCATCATTGGCCATTGGCTTAGAGATGCTGACCGGCCCGGAGCGAACAAATTCAAGCACACCAATCACAGACAAATCATCAAACAGCGCTTGGCTTTCATCGCGTTTACCGGTTTTCTCGATCACGGTATATTCACTGTTCATACTCAATATACGGGCGTGATGGCGATGGATAATTTGTTCAGTTAAAGTTTGTTCAAGCATCGATTTTGAAGCAATTTTGTACAACGCCACTTCTTGTTGAATCATGTCATCATCAACTTGAAACTCCGCTTTAATGACTTCGATTTGACGTTCCAGCTGTTTGCTCAATCGCAAAGCGGTTGCATGCTCACAACGCACTTGTACGCTGTGCCTGAATACCCCACTTTGTTCTGACTCACATACAGACAAAGCTTCGATATTTAAGTTGACCCGAGAAAACACTGCGGTGATGCGATTTAAAATGCCCGCTTGATCATTGGAAAAAACCGCAAAGTTATAATTTTCAACCATCAACACGCTCCTCATGCTCTTCAGTGTTGGTGTTAATGTCAAGGGGGCCTAAATTCATATCAGCCACTGAAGCACCAGGCGTAATGATGGGGAATACATTGTCTTGCTGAGCCACCATCACTTCCAATACATAAGCACCAGGATGATCCATCATGACTTTCAGAGCTGAGGCCAGTTCCTCTCGATCAGTGACTTGGTGGTTGGCAATGCCATAACCATCCGCAATCATGCCAAAGTTTGGATTATTCATTTTAGTCGCTGCATAGCGTTTATCAAAATACAGCTCTTGCCATTGTCTGACCATACCCAAAAATTGATTATTAAGGATAATCACTTTGACCGGCAGCTTGTGTTGCATCAACACACCCAACTCTTGAATGGTCATTTGTACCCCGCCATCTCCGACGATACCCACCACTGGTCGGTCAGGACAGGCAAATTTAGCGCCAATTGCAGCCGGCAAACAAAAACCCATGGTCCCTAAACCGCCTGAAGTAATCAAGCTTCGAGTTTTTTCAAACTCAGCGTAACGGCAAGCCACCATTTGATGTTGGCCCACGTCAGTCACTACAATTGGGTTTTCATGTAAATCATTCAGCCCACCAATCACTTCCGCCATGTTGATCTCTTTTGTATTTGGGCTCAAATCTTGTTGGATGATTTTTTTGGTCTCGACTTGATGTAGCTCATTAAATTCAGTCATCCAAGCCAAATGTTCATTACTATCAAGTTGTTTCATCAGTTCGGGCAAGGTTTGTTTAACATCACCAATGACCGCCACATCAGCATGCACATTTTTATTGACTTCACTGGGATCAATTTCAAAATGAACCACTTGGGCTTGTTTGGCATAAAACTCCAAATTACTGGTCACTCGATCATCAAATCGCATACCAACTGCTATCAATACATCGCATTCATTGGTTAGTTTATTGGGTGCATAATTACCATGCATTCCAAGCATACCAACGTATTGCGGGTGATCGGTTGGAATTGCTGAAAGCCCTAAAACTGTGGATGCCAGTGGCGCTCCTATGCGTTCTGCAAATTTTAGAAACTCAGTATCTGCTGACCCCAATATCACCCCTTGACCGAACAACACCAAAGGTTTTTTGGCTGAATTAATCAGGCTTGCAGCCTGGGCCAATGCCATTTGATTGGGTCTTGGGTATGGTTGATAACTGCTCAAATTGCGACAGACTTGGTATACGAAATCCAATGATTCGACTTGCGCATTTTTGGTGATGTCAATAAGCACAGGGCCAGGCCTGCCACTTTTGGCCACATAAAAAGCTTTGGCGATAGCCGCAGGAATTTCGCTGGCTTGAGTCACTTTATAATTCCACTTAGTGACCGGCATAGAAATATCCAAAATGTCTATTTCTTGAAATGCATCTGTACCCAATAAGTGCGCAAACACCTGGCCTGTGATACAAACCAAAGGTGTAGAATCTAAATAAGCATCTGCAATGCCAGTGATTAAGTTGGTGGCTCCTGGGCCTGATGTGGCAATACATACACCCACATCTCCAGATGCCCGAGCATAGCCTTGTGCGGCATGTACAGCCCCTTGTTCATGCCGCACCAAAATGTGTTCCAATTGATTTTCAAAATCCATCAAAGCGTCATAGGTCGGCATAATGGCCCCCCCTGGATAACCAAAGATCTGACTCACACCTTCGGCCAACAAACTTTTAATGATGGCTTGCGACCCACTGATCGTCTCAGTGACTGGTAATACCTTGGTTTCAGACAAGTTCATTGCATCTGAAATCATCGAAACTGTATTCATGATATCACTCCTTTGGTTTGAAAGTTGGCAGCGACATCTTCTGCAATCAAATTCAATTCGATTGACTTTCGCTGGCTTGAATGATTACAGCCATCTACATCAACTAGATCAGTCAAACAGCCCAGTGATGCGGATGAAACGGAACGGGCATACTTACCCAAAACCCCTCGTTTGATTTTGATTTTTGGAGCTTGCCATTGTCGTTTTCTTTGTTGTAATT
>CALLLZ010000133.1 GCA_938008005.1 uncultured Marinicella sp.
GTTGAAAAAACCAATCGCATAACCCATGAAACATGCACCATGTCATCGGCTAAAAGTACCTGAGTTTTTGATCAATCCTGAATCTTTGATCAAAGTTACGAATTTAAAAAGGCAATACCGACTTCAAAACCACATCAGCTAACAATGCCGCCGAATCACCCACACAACAAGCCATATCATCAATCATTTCTCAACCAAGTATGATCAATGCCTTGTTGAAAGAACTCATTAAACCAGAGCAGTAACTATGAATTGACACAAAAGGACTTACCGAGCAAAAATGCTCAGATAAGTCCATATGCATATTGTTAAACTTGTGAATCCTACAAATTATCTGGATTTGTCTGACTCTTAAATAAAGTCTGCTTTATTCAGCTTCTGCTAAGTCATTGATGCAGTTTAAATAGAGCACATAATTATCTGTAGATTTATTTCCAGAGCCATCATCTGTTGCTTTATTTCCAGTGCTATTATCGTTTGCACTCAGAATGTGATTGCAACTGTCAATGATGTATTGACTCGGCTGGCCTGTGCCATCGTCATCTGCTGCCATTACATTTAAAGAAAAAAGTGTAAGTATTATTGTTGATATATATTTCATATTATTCTCTCTGGTTGATTAAAAATGATAATAAGTGAAGCCCAACCACAAAATTTTGTTGGCCTCCGCTTGATCTCTTTTCAGCTTTTTCTAATTCATCAACTATTTTGTGCCTGAATTCAATGGCTAGTTTATTGATGGTTTTTAAAAGCGGCTCTATCAGGTCATTATCAACCTTCATTGTTGAAAGTCTTCTGGATACAAATTTATTTTCTTCATTTTCCGGGTTAATGTTATGAAGTGTTGATGCCACATACTCATTAATGAGGTTTGTAAACTGTCTTTTTATATCGTCTTTAGAAGTTCTAAATTTATGATCAATCATTCCGATGTAATAAACGCGATTGTCACTACAACGAACACAACCAACGTTTTCAAGAAAGGAAAGTACTGATAATTTAGTTAAATTTTTATCGTTAAGTTTTGACTCATCGAAGATCGTACCAAAAGAATTCTCCCCATCAATAGGAATGCTGTTAGTATCTGAGTTTTTACAGCTGTACCTAACTTCGTAAACCAATTTATTAAAAATATCAGATTTTTTTGTTCTTTTTATCAGCTGTTCACATTTAATGTCTTTGTAAAAACCATCTACAATTCTTCTTCCAAATCGCGTGTGTGAGCGTATATATGATTTTCTACTATCTATATTTTCATAAATATACTTCATATATGAAAACTGGAACTGCTTTATATAGCTTTCACCGTTAATATTTAGATGAAAAAAAAGTGGAGCCAATGCATCAAAATAATCATTAGATAGCAGACCGTTCACCATGTTATCTGTTATTTTAATTATGTTATTTTGATCGTCTTTTACTGTCATATGAGCAGGGAAGTAGTACAAATGTGCGATTGATTATAACATTTGATTGTGATTCAATTCACTTGTGTGTTGGTTTAAGGTGAACAATTAAATCATCAAAGTGTGTGTGTTGAGAGTTGAAAATGACCTTGACACCGTTAAAAGACTCTTAATAAGAGTTGATTTTAAAAAGTGTCAACATCATTTAATGCTATGTAATATTTATATACATTGAGGTATTTAAATGAAAAACAAAAAGCCAAGTAATATTATCTTACGTTTGAGCCGTGATAATAAAGGCGCTAATCAAATACGTGCCGTACAAGAGTCTAAAGCAATCAAAAGCTCCAAAGGAATATCCAGGACTAATATGGATATAAGAAAGTCATCTTTTTACTGCATATCAGGCCGTAAGTTTAAAAATAATGAAGGTATTAAAACGGGAGCACCTGAAACGCCATTGAGATTAGTAAAAGAAAGCGAAGCAAGCAAAGCCGCCAGGATAGAAGAAGGCCGAGCCTACATCAAGTCAATGATGGCGGCGTGGGCAAGGGATTATGAGTTAAACTCTGTGGGTAAAATAGTAAAGAAACAAAAAACTATTTTATATATGAATCAACAATTCTCGAAACAGAAGCCTCAGTAATGCCGTCTTCATTCTGTGCAATCATAAACACATCATCGATGACTTTTGAAATGTCATCGATAGATTTATTTTTGGATGTAAGATCATTAAAAACCAACTTGGCACAATGTAAGATTAACTCTTTGTTGTCTTTCGGAGTATGAATAGGGCGATCAAGCTCACCCGGTTGAAGACCACGGGCTTTCTCAATAAAAATCATGGTGTCCTCAGTGACTTTTCTGTAGCCCTTAATGACGTTTCTGTAGATGCCTTTGCTCTTAAAGCCAAGCCATTTGGCAAAATCTTCTTCTTTGCATTCTTTATCACCTGTCAAGATGATGTAGTCTTTTTTAAGCGCCAATATATTTTGGCTTCTTCTTTGCCACTCCAGTGAATCTAAATGCTTGGGACGGATGGTACTTGTTGTCATTGTGTTTGGTTTCCGGTGAACATTCAATAAAAAATATACCATGATGATACACAACCATAAATCAAATAGCAATTTTCTGAAAATAAACTTGCATATATAATATCATATTGATATATTCAAAAGCATCTAAATGATACATGATGTTAATGAGATATATTTCAACCCTTAATAAACAACAAAAAACAAGTCTTTCTGAGCACTTGGACACCAGTTTGCAGTATTTATATAAATACGGGCAAGGAGAAAGAACGCCGTCTGCTAATCGACTTCTAAAAATTGTTCAATGGGCTGAAATAAATACACCCCATAACATCCCGACGATTGATGAGTTAATCATCAGTAAAAAACGGTGAGTTTAATCATCTGTAAGAAATAATAATAAAAATTAAAACCATCCTGAGTGTGTGTCTGTGGAAGGTAGCCAGCAGTATTTAATACAACCATACTGCTGGTACAACCCCATACACAAAAAAAATATTCTGCGAATGCAGAACCATAAGAATAACGCTGGGTCTCTCCTCTTTATCCAGTGAATTACTTACGCGGGCTTTGCCGCCCGTGTTTTTTTTAAATGACGGAGTTTTAAGGTGAAAATAAAAATACTGAATCATATTAGAACTAACAGTGATCACATTATCACTGACTATCAATCACCAATTAAGCCTCTTGGTATTTTTATCATCCACTCAAACCCAACAAAAGGAAATGACCATGCATATTGTTAAACTGATCACCATTCTCGCCATTTCAGCTCTTTGCACCGTGGGCGCAGGTGTTTTGCCTGTCTCCAAACATCCAAACCTTGAGAACGTTAAAAGCATAGACCTGATCTTTGCCAGTGGGTTTGAAGCCATACCCGTTGCTACTCTGGCATCAGAAGCTCCTTTCACAGGTGCGTTACCTGCATTAGAGGTTGGTCATGACTCAGTGGGTTCAAGCGGTGGTTCATTCAGTGTGGACCAAACAGGCCAAGCCAGCTACTCTATTCCCATCACCGCTGGGGTCGGCACAGCCGGAGTGGCACCACAGGTCTCACTACAGTATTCATCAGCAGGTGGTAATGGCCATGTCGGTGTGGGCTGGTCGATTTCAGGTGTGACATTAATCTCCCGTTGTCGTGAAACCGCCGAATCTAAAGATGGCGCTGGTGAAGTGGTTCCATCACCGATCACTTATGGAACTGAGGACAAGTTCTGTTTAAATGGTGAGCGTTTATTCGTATCTAATGGCGGTATCTATGGCGCGAATGGCACTGAGTACCGAACAGAAAAAGAACAATTTGCACGCATCACATCAATCGGCGGTTCAGGTAATAACCCCAAGCCGCTGAAAATCAAAAAGAGTTTTTTTTTGTAATCATGGGTGCACTTACTGTGTTTTTCCCGTCCCACGCAGTCCACACGGTGCGGG
>CALLLZ010000134.1 GCA_938008005.1 uncultured Marinicella sp.
GGGTGTTTGCCGCATTGATGTCATCCAGGCTGCTGCTTCACTGGGCTTATCATATTGCTTTGGGGTTTTCTTGGCGTGATACAGGTTTTTATCAAAAGAGGTGGGTTTCAGTCTATCAGGTTGGATGTTTTGTTGACAGAAATAAGCAATACCGGCAAAGGTAAGGAAACTGGTCAAGGGTGATAATAATTTCATAGAAGCATTTATTGTTTTAGTGGGTTAAAAAATTTTAGCAAAAAAAAACGGTTTGGACATCAATTGATGACATCCAAACCGTTTTTATATATTGTTTTGTTAGGTTTACTGGAATAAATAACCCACTATGGTTAACACTATGGTATATGGTAAGGCCATCCATACCATTTTCATGTAGCCGAGGCGAATGGCTGGAGCCAGTGCTGAGGTTAACAAAAACAAGAAGGCAGCTTGGCCGTTAGGTGTAGCAACTGATGGTAGGTTGGTACCGGTATTGATGGCCACAGCCAAAGAGTCAAAGTGTTCACGGGAAATGTTACCAGCATCGAACTGGGCTTTCACTTCATTGATATAAACAGTCGCTACGAATACATTGTCACTGATGGCTGATAATATTCCATTGGCCAAGAAAAAGGCTTTTGGTTGTGCTTCGATAGGTAATGCCAAGACCCATTCAATGACAGGCGTGAATAATTTCAAGTCTTGAATCATGCCGACTATCACAAAGAAAATACACAACAATGACACAAAAGGCAGTGATTCTTCAAAGGCATGGCCAATGCGATGTTCCTCAGTGATACCGGTGAAAGCCGTAACCAATACAAGAAGCATTAAGCCAATCAAACCCGGTTGCATGATATGCATGGCCAAAGCTATGATCAATAACAAGCCACTTATGCCTTGTACAATTAATGCATAAGTTTCTTTCTTGGTGCGCTTGGCATCTTCTTCATGCAAATAGTTTTCTAATATTTTACGCACACCACTGTCTAATTGACCCCCAAAACCAAACTTTTTAGTAACCTCTAAAACGACCACAGTTAACAAACCAGCAATCAATGTTGGGATAGTGATGTGGGCCATTTCAGTGGCAAATTGAATAAAATTCCAACCCATCTTTTCACTGATCAATAAATTTTGCGGTTCACCTACTTGTGTACAAACGCCACCCAATGCAGTACCTACAGCGCTGTGCATAACTAAAGAGCGCAGGAAAGCCCTGAATTCTTCTAAAGTTTCTCCCCCCATTTGTTTGCGGTCTTTGACTTCATTGTCGTCATAATCTACATTTATTGACGAGTGAACTTTCTCGTACACGCCATATAGGGCGACAAATACGGTAATCAATACAGCCATCACAGTCAAAGCATCTAGGAAAGCAGAAAGTACAGCCGCTGAAAAAGAAAACATCAAAGACAGTATTATTTTGTTTTTTATTTTCAACAAAATTTTACCGAAGATAAAAATCAGCAGTGGTTGCATAAAGTAAATAAAACTCACCATAAACACCAGTAACATGATGACGCCTAGGTTGACTTGAATTTCATGCCAAACGGTATATGGATCAGTCAATCCGATGGCCAGTACTGCAATGGCCAATAAACCGCCAGATTGTAATGGGTAACATTTCAGTGCCAATGCCAATGTCATGATGAACATGCCGATAAAGGCCCAGCCCATGACGGTTTCACCCAATAGCAAAGTCAGAGGATAACAAGCCAATAAAAAGGCGATAATGGTGTTTTTGAACCACCTTGGACTGTTGCCCAGAAATTCAGAATAAAAAGTATTCAGCATGATTGCTCCAAAATTTAAGTTTTAATTGTACTGTTAGGTGTTGTCACACACCACACAAACCATAAACCATCAGTCCAATGTTAAGGTTTGACTGATTGAAATACAGTGGCGCATTTTAACATGAGAATGTGATTGGTATAAAAAAGTTGGTGCAGAAATATGTGTATTGAACAACGAAAAGGAATTTGTGTGTAATCCAGTTGAAAATGCGGTATTCTGGTCTCAATTTGATTCATCGGTTAGAAATTTTGATGCGTACATTTCTTGAAGGGGTGCCTGGTTTTTTATTGGTTGGAATCTTGGCGGCCATTGCCTTGTTTTTGACTCAATATATTGGTTTAAGTGTCTCTTTGATAGCCATTTTATTGGGTTTTGTCGTTGGCAACTTGTTGTCCTTTACACCTAATGTTGTGTCTTCAACCCATACCGGCATCATTTGGATCGAAACTTATGGATTGTCGACAGCTGTGGCCCTATTGGGCTTACAGTTGAATTTATCTTTGTTGCTGCAAGTTAATGCAACCAGCCTTTCAGTGATTGCCTTAGCAATAGTAATGACATTTTTGATTACAGTGTTGTTATCAAAAATGTTTCGAATTGATGCAACCAATGCTTGTTTATTGGCCAGTGGTCAAGCCATTTGTGGATCAGCTGCAGTGATGGCTGCCACAAAAGCCCTGAATGTGTCGAATAAAGCCCAAACTGGTTTAATCATTGCTGTGATTAATTTTCTGGGTTTTCTGGGTGTTTTTATTGTTACAGAGATGGGGCAATATTTCTTTGCTGGCGATGAAATAGCCAATGCATTTATGATCGGCAATACTTTGCAATCAATGGGACACGTTGTGGCGGCAGGTTTTGGTATCAGTGAAGAAGTGGGGCAAGGCGCTGTTCTGATTAAGATGTGTAGAATTTTATTTTTAATTCCCACTTTATTGGTGTTGGTTTATTGGATCAGCCGCTCTATCAAAGAGGCAGATAATAACTGCGACAATGATCAAAACACTGTGAGTAAAGTTTATTGGTTGAAGCTGGTGCCATTATTTATATGGGTGTTTTTGGCTTTAATATTATTAAACAACCTCGGCTGGATCAGTCAAGGAGTTATTGATCCTTTAACTCAGTTGAGTGATGTGTTATTTATTTTGGCGATGGTGGCCATAGGCCTGAGCATACGTGTGCAAGATATTTGGCAACAATGTAGTAAGCTGTTGTTGGTTGCAGGAGTGGTTTTTATACTGCAAATTGCTTTTACTTGGGTGTTTTTGCAATGGGTTTAAATCAGTCTTAGTTTTTGCCCGATGTTTAACTCAGTTGCGTTCTGAGTTCTGGCAATACCATTTATACCAAAAACTGCTTTGTCTTGATGAGCAAATTTTTGTTTTAATGTTTTAAGCACTTCAGTGCCAGTTTGTTGACCAGTGGTTTGTTCAACGCCAGTCATCACACAACGGGTGCAAGGTTTCACCAACTCGATTACAAACTCATCATCAGACAAGCTTTTCCAATTAAGTTCTTCCCAGGCCGTTAAGTCGCTTTTTAGCACAATATTGGGTCGAAAGCGGTCCATTCGGATTGATTCCTCTAACTGCTGATTGAGTTGATCTAAAGTGGCTTCATGAGCAATCAACAAAGGATAACCATCGGCAAATGCAACTGTTTCTCCGTTTTCGACGAAGTCAGGATCAATCGGTCGATGACTTTTTTTGCCATACTTGACTAATCTTACAGAAGTATTCAGATAGTCTGAAAACCATTGATTGACGTTGGGTTGCAATGACTCTGCCAACAAAGAATCTTGCCAAACTTTAACATGGGTTGAATGATCTGTTGGTTGTTGTAAATCTATAGATAATGGCTCCATACTCGGAGCGTTAACCATCAGACCAAGTTTGGAAAATGTCGGTTCAATCAGCGCCATCTGTGGGTATTTCCTTTGGCTTAAAAACAGGCCGTTTTCATCCACCAACATCAGTTGTCTATCACCAGCTAACCCCATGGTATCAATCGTAGCTTGTTGGTGTTGGATACCGGCACAAGATTTAATTGGGTAACTGATTAATTGGGTGATGGTCACATTCATGTTTGATACCGAGTGGGGTCAGTAA
>CALLLZ010000135.1 GCA_938008005.1 uncultured Marinicella sp.
ACAACCAACAATCGCGATTAATAGCTGTTATTCCTAATAGATCAGGATCTCCTTAAGCAAGATACTCGCTCATTGGAAACTATTTTTAAAAATGATGTCAGTGGTTATTGAGCTTTCATAGGCACCCATATCTACTGTTTGATGTATCCTCGTTTCAGCATCAATATCGACCACAATGTCATTGGGTATTGCTGAATTAAGGCCCGTGTTTAATGCAGGAGAAACCAACTGCAAACGAAGGTCTGTAATGCTAACAAATAATGGGTCTTGTTCAATGTCATTAACCTCAGGTATATAAGGATAGCCACCATTATCAAAAAACAGGTTGTAGTCATTTACAGTAAATGGATTTGCATCAACATTTATTCCAAATAGGCTGTTAAATGCAACAATATTATTCATGAATGTGATGTTACTGGTCGCACCTAAGTCATCTCTGACGTTATAAAGCACTCCCCTTTCATTAAAAGCTACGGTGTTGTTGATTACCTCAAAGTTGGTATGGCCAAACCCAGATGAGCTGTTACTTATCGAAATTGCTGCAGGAGCACCCACATTACCTTCTTGTCCCGATATGACATTATTAATCACTCTGGCATTTAAAAAGCCACCTGAACCAAATAAACGTAGACTGATACCAGAATTAAAATCTTGACCAGAGATCTCATTGCCAATGACATCAACATTAAAGCTGCTATTAGAAGATGAGAACACAGCTATTGCTGCTGCCTGACCTGTATCGGTGGAAATGATTTGGTTATTTGTTATTAACCCTTGATTGCCAGTTCCTAAAAAACTACCTACTGATATTCCTGAAACAACTTCATCTTCAACATTAAGTATATTGTTCTCAATTAGAAATATGACTGGACCATAAGGTGGATTGGTATTTCCTGTTGAAACTTGTATGGCATCTCTGAAAGATGAATTCAGAACAGTATTGTTTCGGAAAGTAACATTAAACGTACCACTGCCTCCTTGGCGCACGGAAAAATTACCAATCTCTATGGTTAACCCTTCAACAACTACAGTAATGTCATCATCAGAGCCAAGGAAAAATAGAGATGTAAAACTGGCAAATACGGGTGTAAACCCTGGAGCAGCTCTTAAAGTAATGCTTTTAGCAGGACTGACGGATATGCCCGATTGGCTGGGTATTGCATTGGCCCTAATCTCAATGGTTTCTCCATTTGGCACGCCGTTTAGGCATGACTCTAGATCATTGATGTTGTTACAGGGAAATGGGCCGGTTGGCCAATTGATTACAGCAAACGAAGGTGTGAGAATGAGACAGAGAAAACAGCCAATCCAACTTGAATATTTAGTGTTGATACTTTTCATGGCAATGCCCTTTTTTTATTTTTTCTGTTGTTCAGTTTGTTTTTATCTATGTTCATGATTATTGCTCTTTTATCTTCATAACGAGAAAAGCATAACTTTACACTCATTTAGAAACATGAAGATTCGATATGGATTATGTAATGTTTTAAGACTGGTTATGGCAGGTCATATGGGTTTGTTCGGTGTGGACAAAAGAGGTCAAATATTTGCTGTGTTAATATGGTCGTGTAGTTTTAATTTTAAGGAATATCTAATGACCAAACGCTTTCGAATTATTTTGATTGTTTTCTCACTGTGTATGAGTTCAGTATCTTTTTCACAGCCTGCTGATAATGGATTGCCAAATGGGTATGTAGAGACTAAAAGTGACTCATTTAAGGTTTGGAGTTTATCTAAAAATTCTTGGGTTTCAGTTGAAGCATTTTGGTCGAGTTACGTGGATGAAAATGGAGGTTTGACCTGGAAGCAATCTGAGCAGTACCCACCTTATTCTGAAGTTAAAGAGTTTGACACTTTTTTGGTGGAGGTGTCCGAAGGTTTATGTTTGATGGAATTTTTTCATTCACGTTGGCGCCGGGCCAATGATGTCAGGCGCTGGGATGATGCTTTTAATGAATATGGTGGGTGCCCAACCGTTTTTGATTAATTTATTTATTCAAAGCTATTGGCAAAAATCACATCATCACCATCGAAGATTGCCAGGTCCATTTTATTAACAAGGTCATCAAGGTTTAAATCGGCGGCTAAATTGTAATTATCATCTTCCACGGTTAAGCCTAATTGATCGACCAATAAAACCCGATCTGTATCATTAATTGTGCCATCGCCATTGATATCTCCTGTAGCCAGAGGTATGTCTCTGGTCGCAGTGAAGCGAAACATCAACTGTGTTTGTGAACCCAATGGTGCTCGGCTTTGTAACATAAACAAACCGGTGAATTGGTTGATGTCATCAAAGTACACAGAAGCAATTAAGTTTTGATCAAAGTTAATGTCTGAGCCTGGGAAGGATTCCAGACTTGGGTCACTGGGTTCGGGGACTATCTTACGAAATACAACTTGCCTGCCTGTTTCAAATACACCTTGAAAATATAAACCAGCAGGGTCTGTAATCCTTAAGGTGTTACCCGTAACCATTAATTCTAATTCTTCATTGCCCGGTGTGCCAATGATGCCTGTTTCTGGGTTGATGGACTCAATCACATTATTCCAAGTGCCGGCGAATAAATCATTGGCTGGTCTGGCATCGATTAATTGTAAGGGGAAGTCTGCATCTGTTAATGGGGCTCTGTTGCAAGTGAAGGTAAATAAGGTGCCGCCTAAATTTGGGGTAATGACATAGTTGTCGGTGTCGCTGAAGCTGCCATCTCCGGTGCCATTATCAAGCGTAATGATGCCTTCGGGGGTAATGGATGCATTGAATCCACCGCCAAAAATATCAACCAATTGATAACGATCGGTTCCTGCAATCGGTGTGGTTTGAAACCATTCAGTTCCATCAAATCCACCTGTAAATCGGTTGAAAAACATGCCATTGGGGTTGATGGTGCCAACAGC
>CALLLZ010000136.1 GCA_938008005.1 uncultured Marinicella sp.
ATTTGATCTTGTATATACAATCCCGACTGTTTAACCATATTAGCCGGGCTATCAATGACATCATCAAGATCAGGAATTAATTCAGCTGGAATTGAACCATAAACAGGGTTATACACATCAAATAATCCACCAGCACCAAAAGCAAACAGGCTATCGGTATCAACTTTGGCATTTTGATAATCAAAGCCAATCACCAAATTATGCTCAGTATGTTCTGTTTGGAAGTCTGCATGCATACGAATATCAGAAGTCCATACATTGGCGTTATTGTCATTTAAGAAAAAAGAGCGCAATATACTTCTGTTATCTGCTTGAAGGTTAAAAGGAAAAGCAAACATAGTTCTGTAATCTACTTCACTGTCAGAATATCTGGCGCTGGCTTGTAAAGTCCAAACATCAGAAAAGTCATGACTTAGCAACACTGTCGCAGAACTAGAATCTGAGTTATATCGATCATAACCTGGTTCGCTGACAAAACGTTCACTCGGAATTTGACCCAATGGGGCTGGTAATGCAGTTCCAACTACAGGCAAGAATGAAATACTTGTTCCTGATCTATCACGTTGAAGGTGAGTCAACAATGTTAGCTCAGTATTCTGACCCGGGAACCATGTAATTGCTGGAGAAATAACAAAACTGTCATCATTAACAAAATCAGTCTGCGTATCACTGTCTCGGTACAAACCAGTCAAACGATAAAGCAACGTTTCATCATCATTAAATGCGCCAGTGGTATCAGCTGCAAGCTGGAAGCGGTCATAATTACCCACCTGTCCCCAAAGTTCTGAAGAACTTCTTGCATCTGGGCGTTTACTGACTAAATTAACAATACCACCTGTTGTTCCTTGTCCATACAATACTGAGGAAGGGCCCTTAAGAATTTCAATTTGTTGAAGTGAATATGGGTTGGGACGCGTGTTATTATAGTTTCCAAACAACATTTTTAAACCATCCAAATATTGCACTGGGGCAACACCACGAATGGTTGACCAATCTCCTCTGGTATCTATACCAAAAGGCCCATTATATACACCCGCTACATAACCCAATCCATCTTGAAGTGTTTCTGCGCCCAGGTCCTTCAACCGCTTCTCAGTTAATACTGAAACAGAACTGGGGGTTTCAATAATAGGTGTATCTGATTTAGCACCAGTGGCACTGACATATGAAATCAAGCCACTTTGTGAGGTCGTTACCGATATATTTGAAAGTTCTTCCACACCTTCTTTCACTTCCGTTTCATCTCCTTCTTCTTGAGCATGAATAGGAAATATTGAAAACATGAGAAGGGTTAAAACCAATAGAACTGAAAAACAGTTTTTCTTCATTTTTTGACTCTGTTAAAAAAGCGCAATAGTAATACGAATGATTATCGTTTACAATATAAAAATTACTTTTTAAACATTTACAACAAGGACCAAACATCCCATGTATCAAGTCATCGTTTTAACCGAAGAAAATAAAAGTTGTGTATCCATTTTATCCAGTAATAAACTGTTAAAAAAATGGCAAGGCAAGTTTGCTGAGTTGATAGTAAATGAGGTTATATTGAAAGCCTACAGTCAAGCAACGTCATTCTTTTTATGCAGAAACCATATCAATCTTTTCTTACACCAGATAGCCATGCTGTATAAATCTGCAATTATTCACTACAAAATTGAATACAGCCTTGAGCAGTTAAACCTAAGCTGTAACAAATACAGCATAGCAGAGGTACTTTTACTGCACATCAGAATGAGTGATCACCCTATTGAGAACAGCGAATTACTTGCTTACTTTCTTGAAGACTTTTCAAACCACAATTTTTTAAAGTTTTATGATGTGTTAGAAGACCTCGAAAGTCACAACCTGATCAAAAAAATTCATATTGATTCAAAAAGTATTTTTTATGATAAAACCTCAAACAAAAAAAAATATTACTACGATTCAATTAACAACAAATTGCTGGCGTATCATGACAGCTTATTTATAAAATATTTTGAATGTTTGAACACATCGCATCAAAGTCAAATTTATGAAGTCTAATCAAGTAACAGTATAAAAGAGGCCTTTGCTTGATTCATCGATAAAGTTAAAGAATACAATATAACCGTTTTGCATTATTGTTCATACTTTACACTCGATTATATTGATCGTCTTGTTTTGTATTTTTCCAGAGTTACTTAAGCCAGTTTCATGAAACTGTTGTGACTGAATTATTGTAAAACCTACTTTGTTTAACAGACTGAAAACATCCGTTCGCCTATATAATTTAAATCCGTATTGTGTAAAAGACAATTTTTCCATAAAGCAGCGATCACCAAAGGCTAAATAAAACCGGCCACCTTGTTTTAAAACCCTGTGTATTTCTGAAAGGTGTTGCAATGGTTTATTCCAAAAGTAAATAGTATGGATTGCAAGCACATGATTAAATGAATTATCTGCTAACATTAATTGTTTAGAATTCCCATATACAAATCGTACCGATCGATTTTTCATGAGTTGGCTATTAGTATCTCTGGCTTGTTCAACCATAGTTTCAGACCAATCTAGTCCGATATATGAAACGTTTTTAGCTAAATTACAAATCTCACTGGCAAAAATACCATTAGCGGGCCCAATTTCTAACACCTTGTGTGTTCTCTACCGCA
>CALLLZ010000137.1 GCA_938008005.1 uncultured Marinicella sp.
ATAAGCTCAATATCATTTATCAGGTGTTCGGTGGTGTTCTCTTCAATTTTACCTATGGGCCTGGAACGCCCACAACCCCGCTGATCAAACAGCACAATATGGTATCGATCTGGATCAAAAAAACACCGATCATCCAACCCGCAACCTGCACCAGGCCCACCATGTACAAACACCACCGGTAAGCCATCCGGGTTACCGCAGGTTTCTACATATACGTTATGTCCACCTAAATTCAAATGGAAAGTGTGATTGGGTTCAATGCTTGGGTACAGTGTTTTTATCATGAATTTTACCGGTTTGAGGTTGTAAAAAATACAACCTACTAAGAGATAGAAACCGTTATTATAAATAATTTCATTGACCCTGTCTGTCAACAATATCGCTGTTAATTGGGGCTTAGACCTGTTCAATTTGTCTGACTGTTTACCCTCAAGACTTGACCACATCAGTTCAACTTTGTTACATTCAACTGTTATGCCACTACTGATTCTTTTAGTCCTCTTGATAATTTTTGGCCCAAATCTTTGGGTTAAGTATGTCTTACGCAAACATCAAAAACACATTGATACACTCGATGGTACCGGCAGTGAATTGGCTTTTCATTTGATTGATAGATTTGAGCTAGAAGGTGTTCAAGTTGTTAAAGGAAAAAAAGATCAAGACCATTATGATCCACAAAATAAAATAGTCAGTTTGAGCCCTGAGGTTTTTAATGGAAAATCACTCACTGCGGTTGCTGTAGCGGCCCATGAAGTGGGTCATGCCATACAGTTTTATAAACAAGAACCTGTGAGTCAATTGCGGGAAAAGTATTTATCCAAAGCGCACTTCATCCGTCATTATGGCATCATGTTTTTAATGGCCTCTCCAATAATCGGTCTGGTATTCAGGATTCCTCATTTAGCCCTACTGACCATCATCATAGGTTTAACCACAATGGTCGTTTCGGTGTTGATGCATGCAGCTGTTTTACCCGAAGAATTCGATGCCAGTTTTAATAAAGCCATGCCCATTTTATCTGAAGGTTATATTGACAAAGAACAATTACCAAAAGTCAGACAAATCCTCAGGGCCTGCGCCCTGACCTATGTCGCCGCATCCTTGACAGACATTCTAAACCTTTGGCGTTGGATCAGATTGATCAAATAAGGTATCGATTAAGGGCGTTATTTATTTTGCCAAAATGTTTCTATGACTTTTGCTAAATTTCTTAAGTCACCTTTCTCAACTAACAACCTATCTAACTGTTCATCGCCCATAGGCTGTTTTTTGTACTTTGGTAATATGTGCTCAAAGTTAAGCAGTACAAATATATCCACTATTCTCTCTTTTAAGCCATGAGGCACATTGAAGTTTTGTACAATAGAATGTTCTATACCGATATGAACCACCTCATGAATGATGGTATTGGCAGGATCACTGTATTGTTTAAATCCACCTTTTTTAGTGGTGAAAATTAAAATTGAACCGTCATCTGGATTATAGCTTCCTCCAGGCCCATACAATGTCAGGCGAACCATGTATTTTGGAAAGGTTTTGAAATGCCAGTTTCTATCTTGAGCAATGATTTGAGTAATCATGTCATTGAGTAAGGACAACTTAGAAACAATTGCTTGTTTCCCAGGCAGATAATCAGATTCATTATAAACATGGTCACGCATATATAGTTTCAATGCAACAAAGTCATCGTTGTTGAGTTGTTTATTTCTTGATTTTTGTAACAAATCATCTATCAATGGGCCTTGAGGTAAGCCTACACTGTAATTTTTTTGTTCAAAAAAATCGATATCAACGATGGTCTGCCAAACATATTCCGCTTCTTGTTGATAACTGGGTATCTCTACTTGTATTCGCTGATTGGCACCAACAAAATTCCCAAACATTTGAACACTGATTAAAATTGCGTATAAGATTACTTTTTTCACTTTATAACCATAACACCTGCATTAAAGTTTTTATAGTTTTTGCTGTACTTGATATGATGCCTTTGGTCGGTTAAAGACTGACTCTATCAATGACTTTTTTAACATCATAATAATGCAAACTGATCAAAAAAACTCTTAGTATTGGGCCCTTTGTGTTATTTTTCAAAAACCCCTAAGGCATTAATATCAATGACCGAAAAACTGTCTCTGACATCTTCGTAAGGTAAAGCAGGCAATTCTGACAAATAGAATTCAACTTGAATATTATTCTTTAATCGGTCACACAAAATCGCTGAATTAAATTTAGATTTCCTTTGCAATAAATACACCTTTCCAGCTTCTACTTCAACTGACATATAAGCAGGTTTTTTATAAATAATATCAACCCTCCCACACGGTCCATAGCCCTTTCTTAACCCGACACCAAACTCGTATTTACCAGGTTTCAATTCAAGATATGTCGGAATTTGACTGTTGGTTTTGATCACACCTTGTGTATCTTTACCGTTAATGCTGTAAATTTCAACAGCAAAGTCATTAACAGCATGAACAACCAACGCATAATCTTTGGCTTGCTTATCAGAAGATGGATGTAACTGATAACCAAAATGCTTTGGCCCACACCCAGCGATAGAAACAACCAGCAAAAATACCCATGTAACTCGCTTTGTTTGACCAACCATATTCATCTGATCCTTGATAAAAACGCCATTATAACAATCTTTTTAAACCTTATTTCATGGTATCACCAATCATATTTAATTATTACCTGTTAACGCCCCTGAAACGACACCTTGAATATAAAAGTCCACACCTGCTCATTGATCTTATGAGTTCTGAAAAAGATTAGAAATCCTGAATTTGAAAGGCCAGTCTTTGACTGTTAGAATGATTTCTTCTTTTAACTCAGGACTTAATATGAAGTTGTATCCAGGTATTTTATTATTAACAATCGTTCTCTCCTCATGTTCAAGTGATGAAACATCTGAGGCGCCAAAAAAATCTGCCAATAAATATAAAGATGCAGCCATTACAAAAATCATGCAAGCCAATCCAGGTTTACCTGACTATAAAGCCCAATGTATGGTTGAGGAAATAACTAAAGACGGCGTTTATGGTTTGGGTGAAATCAATCAAATGAAGCTGAGTGGTTATGAAATGTCAGAAAATAAAGAAAGCCTTAACGAAGCTTATTATGCAGCAATGCGCTTGTGCCAGAAATAGAAGTTCTCACAGTGATAATTAAATCACATATCCAGTATACTATGCTATTTGCCTATTTAATCAACATATGAAAATCACTTTTAAAATTATTAGATATTCACTTTTGAGCCTCTTTATCTGCAACAGCTCATTGGCCATCACTATTTATGTTGATCAAACAAATGGGGATGATATAAACAATGGTCAAACCCCTTCAACGGCGGTGGCGACTGTCACCCAAGGCCTTTTGTTAGCCAATATAGGTGATACAGTAAACATCAGTGAAGGTACATACAGTCCCAGTAATGGTGAGTTTTTACCAATGAATTTTTCAGGCACTATCAACATTCAAGGTGCGGGGCCTGAATTAACCATACTTGATGGTGAATTAAGCGGGTTGGTTTTGAATACCTCTGGTTTAGGCGCTGTGGTTAATATTGATGGCCTAAGTATTATCAATGGTATGAGTTCTATAGGGGCTGGTATGCGAGTTAATGCCGTTGCTGAATTCTCCTTATCAAATTGTAGCTTTAGGAATAATGATGGCAATATTGGTGCTGGTTTATACATTTTTGATACAGCAGATATTTCAATGTCCAACTGCGAATTTAATAACAATGATGGTGGCATCGGTGGTGCGATGCAAATAGAATATATCAACGATGATGACGGAATCATGCGTGTGACTCAATCAACTTTCACAAACAACTCAGCCAGTGCCGGTTCATCTATACATTTCCAAGGAATCGGCGACGGTATGCATACCTTAAACATTGATCAAAGCCAATTTATAAACAACAGTGGTAGCAATATTGTCAGATTCCAGACCAATGTAGGAACCAGTTTTGGGTCAATCTCTAATTCTCTGTTTGCTGATACTAAGTTTGGCACAGCACTAGACACTCAGAACGCAAGTGTAGATGTTGTTAATGTAACTTTTGTTAATAATCGAACAGCTTTAGATGGAGATGAACAGCCAAATGTTATCAATTCGATCTTTTGGGACAATAATATCGGACTAGGGAGCCCGTTAATTGGTGTAGCCGGTGATGTATCATTTTCTATTGTTCAAGATCTTGAATTTGGTAATTATGTAGATGCGGGTAATAATATAGATTCAGATCCCCTGTTAACTGCTGATTACCGAATCAGTTCAAGTTCACCTGCAATAGACATGGGCAGCGACTTGGCTGCAGATAACTTGGGTTTAACTCAAGATATTGATCTTGAAACAAGAAAGTTTGATCTTCTGCAATTAGGCCGTCCAGAGGGTGTTATTGATATAGGAGCCAATGAAGTTCAAGATTTGATATTCAAAAATGATTTTGATGAATAAAGTCATAACAAAGTGACACATTAAAACTTGCCACAAAGTAAATTGCGTCATTAAGCTGTTACTACTGGCTGAGATTAAATGCGCACTCATACCTGCCCAAGATATTCTTTAGAGCACTGAGCCGGTCAAAGTGTGTTGATGAACTTTTTCATACTTTCATCAACATAAAACTTCGACAGGCTCAGTCACCTTAAGCCCCGACAATAGGCAGCTGGAAAGACGACCTATCGTTTTAAAGGGTACTGAACACTTCAGCTTGAACTAAAATTGAACCATATATTGGTCAGCTAAGTTAACCAATGGATTCAAGTCATATTGTGCATTGCCGGGTAACTGAAAAGCGTTATCTGCAATGCCATCATTATTTACATCGCTGTGATTTCCTGCGCTGTAGTAATTACCCAGATAATCTTGGAAACTTTGACCTTGGTACAAATAATTGAGTTGCGTTTGGGAACGCCAATAGTTTGTACTGACTTGGTCACTACACAATTCATTATTTGGCATCAAAAAATTGTTAATTAAGAAACGGTTGTTATTGGATTGTATGATATCCACAATACATAAACCTGGAAAAGTTACTTCTCTGGCTTCCATATGATTGGCAATGAACTCATTGTTGCTTGAAAAACCCAAAGAAAGGTCTCTTAGGTTATCCAACATTTGATTTTTCTCAATTGACCCTTGATGACTGCGTAAGATAATTAAACCGAATTGATTGTTGTTATTGAGCACATTATCTTTGATACTAAAAAAGTCAGTCAAAGTCATAACTAAGCCATAATTTCTATTTTGATTACTGACGTTGTTATGAATGTCAATTCTCGAATTCGCATCTGAGCCAATACCACTCCCATTCTCGGATGTGTAATTATCAAGCACATCAATTTGATCTGACAAATATATTGCGATTCCTTTGTCTCGATTATTTTCAATTTCATTGGCACTGATAACAATGCCTTCTGATCTACTCACATAAATTCCATGGCCATGAAGACTGCCTGGAATATACTGCGCATGATTGTTACTGCTGTTATTATTAACCAAGATATCGACTGACTCAGAGACAAAAATACCAACACGTCCATTTTCATTGATTGTGTTGTTTTCAATGATCAAAGAATCTCCGTTATCAATAAAAATACCGTAATCGTCTTGACTGCTGATGTGGTTTCCTTCGAATAACCCTCCCACCACATCTTTGGCATGAATACCAGACAAGCCTGTGTTAAGGCACACCAAGCCTTTTACCTGTATGTCATTGGCACCATTGACATATACTGCAGAATCAGCCACTGTATCCTCAGCAGCCGCACAACTGTTTTCAATGGCTTGCCCTTGGTCTGAACCAGGTCCAAAATAAATATCTGCCACAGAATCTACTGCTAAATTCTCTATCGCAAAACCTTTGATCGTCACCTCTGGCGACATGATTGTAAATGTATGTGGACCATCTGTTGCTGTCACTGTGGTTAGTTGTTCGCCGTTGACTGACTCAATAACCAACGCCTTATCAACCACTACTGACTCAACATAGCTACCATCATTCACCAATACTCGATCCCCCGCTTCAGCTACATCAACTGCAGATTGAATGGTTGGGTACTGCTCTGGTACCAACAATGTGTTATTTGTCGCAGGTTCAATTCGAACGGTATAGTCTTCCACCTCACCATGCTCAATCGAACCACATGATGGCATATTTTCATAGAAACTAACCGAAATTCGCATACGAGTTATTAATTCATTGCTCAATTCCAATCCGGATAGATCAATATTCGCATCCACTACACCGAAACTGCTTGTTGCAAAGACCCGTTCATCCTGAGTGAATGATTGGTCAGCATTGATATCAAGCCACACCTGCCAAAAAGAAGGGTATTCAGCCATGATCGGATGATTGAATCTACCCGGCACTAATGTCAACGGGTTTTCACCCACCTGCCAATCCATGACTTGTATTGAATAATCAGCATAGCCAATATACAGATGATCCTGATCACCATACTGATTATTAAATGGTCCAGTGTCATTTGCAAATGGTCCACTATAAACTGACTCTACCCACATCAATTGATTCCCATTCGAGCCATTTTCACAGTAATTTTGCGACAATGCATTGAACGAAAATAAGCAGGTGTTGATAAAAATAAATACCCAGGTTTTTAAATAATTTTGCATAAATGTTCCTCAAAGAAATAAAACAGAAAATAACATCAACAGATACAACCACCCACTTCAAAAAATTAATCAGAATAACTCATTTAATTGACGAAATACGTTTGGACTGATGATCCAAATTCACTCATCCAGAAAACAAAAAAGATAGGATAATTTAATACATTTTGTGGCATGAATAAATATTTTGAATCATGCTTTTTTTACTGAAATTATTGAGTTTTAGTGGTTGATTGATAACCAACTGATTTGGTTATTATCGCTGAAATGATTCTCAAAAATTGAGAATGTAACCCCAATAAATTAGTTAAAAGTAAGGGGTTAATGTCGACACAGTTTAAAGAGCAACATAGTTATTTGGCTTGTTACTCTTTTTTAAAATCAGTTGTCAAAAGGATTAT
>CALLLZ010000138.1 GCA_938008005.1 uncultured Marinicella sp.
TTTTTGTATCGAAGTTTTCCTTTCGAGTAATCATAGCATTTTCATCGAACTGTGTTTATCATTGTTTTAAGGTCGTTAACTAATTAAATATAAATTGAACCCAATTAAAACTATCTTCCCTGCATTGATGATTGCAATTGGCGCAATTGTGGTTTACTTTTACTTGGGACATTTGCCAGCGCCTGTTCAACAAGCCTTGTCTTTATTACCATATATATTATTTGCAGCAGTGTTATTGATGGCTGTCTACTTTAATTTAAGCAACCTGTTTTACTTCAGTTTGGTTTGTTTTTTGAGTTGGTTTTTAATTGATCAAAATTATGTACTTGGTACTTCTGCGCTTAATATAATTTTTATTGGAACCTTGTTAGCGGTGTTATTAGTTGGTTTAATGACAGAAAAAGGGTTGTTAACTTTTGCAGCTTTTCCCATACATTTTTTGATGATCATCATTGTTTTTGCCAGCTATGGTTTGTGGGTAAAACAACCAGTTTGGTTGGCCAAATGGGTGATGCCAACATTTTTACCAACCACGTGGTTTGAATGGACCTCGTTAGGGCAAACCAGCCTGCTTTTAATGCTGTTGTCTTATTTAATTTTAATCTCAGTGTTTATTTTTTTTAGAAAAAGACAGGTGTTCAATGCCATGGTTACTCTATTGGTGGTTCTGTTGTTATACCATTGGAGTGATGATAGCTTGGCATTGAGTTTAACGTGTGCGGCTGGTTCAATGGTTTTGCTGTTCAGCACTTTGCAGGAGTCATGGCATTTAGCCTATGTTGATGAACTCACATCTTTACCAGGAAGAAGGGCTTTAGATGAAAAGCTACAGCGCAGTTTGGGTATTTATGCTTTGGCTATGGTAGATATTGATCATTTTAAAAAGTTCAACGACAGCTATGGGCATGATGTCGGGGATGATGTTTTGCGTATGATAGCGGGTAAAATTGGTCAGGTGGGTGGCGGCGGTAAGGCTTATCGATACGGTGGTGAAGAATTTACCGTGGTTTTCAATAACCATAGCTATGATGAAATCCAGGATCATTTACAGGCATTGATAGATGCGGTCGCTGAAACTTCATTTGTCGTGAATCGACGAAAAAACCAAAAACCCAAGACCGTTCAAGTCACCATATCAATTGGGTTGACTGACTCCATTGGTAAAGGCGGAGCGGCTCAAACCATAAAAACAGCTGACCAAGCTTTGTATCAAGCCAAGAAAAAAGGTCGCAATCGACTTCAAGTAAAGGCTTGAAAGCTTTCGTCAGTTTAACTTATTTTTACCACTTTCAGTGGCCACCTCAGGTTAAAATACACCTATAATTTAAACATAAAGAGACCTCTGCGAAATAAAGAGCGTCTCATCAGATTCTGGAGTTTCCAAGGTGAGATATATACTTTTACTGGCTTGTGCGTTTACAGCGATTGCTGAAAATGAAGAAAGCCCTGCTGTTCCTGTAACCGTTAAACCACTGTCTGAAGTTTTGATAGAAAGACGCTTAACTGCCAATGCAGAAGTCATGGCAGTGAATAACAGTCAGCTTTCATCTGAATTAACAGCTGTGGTCAGTGATGTTCATGTCGATTTGGGTGATGAAGTTAAGCAAGGTGATTTATTGTTAAGTATGGATGCGACAGACTTTAACTTACAATTAGATCAAGCCAGAGCCAACACTCAAGCTGCAAAAGCGAGGTTGGAGCAAGCCCAGTTGCGATTAAAGCGAGCCAATGAGTTGAAACAAAGCCAATATATTTCAGCTGATGACCTGTTGGGGCGGGAAACGGATGTTATGGTACTGCAAGCTGATTTATTGCGTCTGAAAGTGACCGAAAAAGCGGCCATGAGACAATCCAAAAAAACCAAAGTCAATGCGCCTTTTGATGGCGTAATTACTGCAAGACAAGCCCAACAAGGCCAGTTGTTAGTTATGGGCTCTCCTATCATGAATCTGGTACAAAATACAGGGTATCAAATCCATGCCAAAATCCCAGGTCATTTAGCCAACCAGATAGTCAGGGCTGATCGTACTTTGTTTCTACAAAACAACAACGAAACAGCAGTTGAACTGATTAAGTTATCCAGTGTAATTGAGCAACAAACTTCAATGCAGACCGCCAGATTTAAACCATTAACAGAAGTAAAAGTGGGCCAAACTGGGCAGTTGGTTTGGTATTTGAAAGGGCAGTTGTTATCAGCAGATTTAGTGGTTAAAAGAGGTGGCAAGCTGGGTGTGTTTATTGCCCAAAACAACAAAGCTCTTTTCATGCCTTTACCAACAGCTCAAGAAGGGCGTCCAGTGGCCATCACTGATAATCAAAATTGGCCAGGTCAAGTTATTATTGGCGGGCGAGAGCGACTTCAAGACGGTCAAGCAATCACAGTTAAGTAAGGAAGTAGGTATGTTATCCAGAATGCTCACCAATCATCCGTTGGTCAATATCATGTTTACAGTGGTGGTGGCCATGGGCATGATTTCCTATTTAATCATGCCGCGAGAGCAAGATCCGGAAATTAATTTTTATTGGGTAAATATCAGCACTGTTTTACCTGGTGCATCCGCTGAAGATGTTGAAAAGTTGGTCACTTCTCCATTGGAAGACTCAATCAAAAATGTTCAAGACATCAGTTTTACCAACTCAACCTCACGTGAGTCTATTTCCAATATTTTAGTCCGGTTTCGAGATATTGGTGATCGAAATTTTGATAAGCGCATCAATGATTTACGCCGTGAAATTCAAAATAAGGCAAGTGCTGAATTACCTGATGATGCTGATGACCCATTGATCATTGAATTAACAACTTCAAATGGCTTTCCAACAGCACTGGTGGTAGTGACCGGACAGGCGGATGATGAAGTGTTGCGGTCACAGGCACGTAAAATAAAAGCAGACTTAGAAGGTTTGCGTGGCGTCGACCAAGTGACACCGTCAGGTTTACATGACCCTGAATTGCATGTTGAGTTTGACCCTGATTTATTGGCCGCTCATGGTTTGAATGCAGCACAATTGGCGGAAACTGTGCGTGGTGCATTTCGAGATGTTTCTGCCGGCAGCGCCAAAGTGGCTGGCAATGAATGGTTGGTTCGTGTGGCTGGTACCACTGATCAGCCTGATTTGGTGGCACAGATTCAATTGCCGGGCATCGCTGGTACTTCAGTCACTTTAGATAATGTAGCAACCATTTCTCGGGGCCGTGAAGATGCTTCTCAGTTGGCAGCCTATAAAGGTAAGCCTGCGGTGTCTATGGCAGTGACGAAAGTGTCGATGGTGAATACTTTACAACTGGTAGATCGCATCAATGCGTATATTGATGAAAAAAATGAACAGGTAGCCCATATGGGAATTCAACTGGTTTTGGCCGATGATCAAACCATCATGACCCGCAATGCACTCTCAGTGATGCAGACCAATGCTGGATTGGGTTTGATCCTGGTGTTGTTTGTTTGTTGGTTATTTTTAGGTTTTAAAATTGCATTTTTTGTCACCTTAGGCATCGTGTTTTCGATTACTGGTACCTTATGGATATTGAACATGACTGGTAACACCCTCAATGTTTCAGTGCTATTGGGTATTGTGATTGTGTTAGGTATGCTGGTTGATGATGCGGTGGTTATGGTAGAAGCGATCTACTATCGGATGCAACGCGGAGCCGATGCTTTGACAGCAGCGCTGGAATCTTTGCGTGAAGTTGGTGCGCCGGTGACAGCCGGTGTGATGACCACCATTGCAGCCTTTTTACCTTTGATGTTATTACCAGGCATCTTGGGAGCCTTTATGTTTGTGATACCCTTTGTGGTGACATTGGGCTTGGCCATCAGTTTGATAGAGGCATTTTGGATATTGCCATCTCATGTGATAGGAAGTGAAACAAAACACCACAAGCCAGTTAAAATACGCAGTCGCTTTAATCCAGTTAAATACATCAGTGCTGGTATAGCTGCAATAGCCAATCCGGTCAGAAAGTTATTAACGGGTGGTTCTGGTCGCATGCAGATCTGGCGCAATGGTTGGACCCGAAAGTTGCGCACTAAATACACCAAAGCTTTGTGTTTTATGCTGCGCCGTCCTTATGTGATTATTGTGTTTGGCGTTTTGTGCTTTGTTGGCGCCATCAACATCCTCCAATCAGGTAAAGTGAGGGCAGACTTTTTTACCTTCGATCCATTCAGGTTATTCTATGTCAATGTTGATATGCCATCCAATGCGCCCTTGGAAAAAACCTTGGCTCAAACCATTGAAGTAGAAAAGCGCTTGCGAACATTTGTTGAGGAGGGCGAAGTCAGGGCGATTACTTCTTTGGCTGGCATTAAATTCACAGAAATAGAAATCTTGGTCGGCGATCAATACGGCCAAATTCAAGTGTCTTTGATGCCTAAAACTGGTGACATGCGCCCAGTTTCAGAGTTGGTCGAAACAATGCGAGAAACATTGGTTAATACACCAGGTGATGGCATCGTGTCTTTTCTGGAAATTTCAGGTGGACCACCGGCTGGAAAACCGGTCAGTGTAAAAGTTCGCAGTGATGATTTTGTTGAGCTTCGTGCTGCAGCAGATGCAATGAAACGCATCGTTGAAACCCGCGAAGGTTCACGTGACGTGGTAGATAATGATGTGCCCGGTCGATCAGAATTGGTACTTGAATTGAATCATCAGAACATTCGAAATTTAGGTTTGGACCCAGCGACAGCTTCGCGTTTATTGCGTTTGCATTTGGATGGTGAAATAGTTGCTTTGATGCGCGATGAAGGTGAAAAAGTAGAAATGCGGGTTCGGGCACAAAAACGTAACTTGCAAGCCATTGATCAAATCATGGATGATCCAGTTGCACTGCCAAATGGTGGACAAACCACCTTGGGTCACTTATTTACCCAAACCACTGGCCAAGGCCGCAGTACCATTAAACACTATAATTTGCGTCGGGCCATAACAGTTGAAGCTGAAATTGATGTTGCGCTTACCGACACCACCAAAATCAATGCGGATATAGTAAAGGCATGGGATGAAATAAAGAGTCAATTTCCTAATACCGATTTGGATTTTTCCGGTGAATTAGATGATGTCAATGAGAGTCTCGGCGCAATGGGTGCCTTGTTCTTATTAGGCTTGGGTTTGATCTATTTGATTTTGGCCACGCAATTGCGCAGTTACTTCCAACCGTTTTTGATTTTGGTTACAGTACCAATGGCATTCACTGGCGTGGTGTTTGGCTTATTCGCCACCGCCAATCCATTGAGTTTATACACGCTGTATGGCATCATCGCTTTGACAGGAATTGCGGTTAATGGCGCCATTGTCTTGATTGATGCCGCTAACCAACGCATTAAATC
>CALLLZ010000139.1 GCA_938008005.1 uncultured Marinicella sp.
CTTCTCCAAATGCACAAATAGTATGACCTTCGATTTGACCGGCAGCCTGTTTCAGCATATCAATATCTTTCGTTTCACCCTTACCTTCTAGTATGCGTGACAATACGCGATACATCCAACCTGTTCCTTCCCGACATGGGGTGCACTGGCCGCATGACTCCATATAATAAAAACGGGATAATCGATGACAAACCTCGACCATACAAGTGTCTTCGGCCATAACAATCACAGCGCCAGAACCCAAGCCTGAACCAGCTTGACCAATGGCATCAAAATCCATTGTCAAACCCATCATCACCTCGGCTGGTAAAACCTTCATTGATGAACCGCCTGGGATGACTGCTTTTAATTTTTTGCCATCCAAAACGCCGCCGGCCATCTCTAATAAATCCGAAAACGGTGTTCCTAAAGGAATTTCGTAATTACCCGGTTTGTTAACATGTCCAGAAACTGAGAATATTTTAACCCCGCCATTATTGGGTTTACCTAATTCCAAAAACCACTCTGCACCATTACGCATGATGGCTGGTACAGAGGCAAAAGATTCTGTGTTGTTAATGGTTGTCGGTTTACCATAGATACCAAAGTTAGCAGGAAATGGTGGCTTAAATCTAGGTTGTCCTTTTTTACCTTCCAAAGACTCCATCAAAGCGGTTTCTTCACCACAAATATAAGCCCCGGCCCCATGTACTCCATATAGGTCAAAATCCACACCAGAATCACTGATATTTCTACCTAATAGACCCGCATCGTAAGCTTCTTTCAATGCAGATTCAAAGTTCTCAAAAGGTTCATGATGAAACTCACCACGTAAATAGTTATAACCTACTGTCGCTCCCATGGCATAACCACCTATAGCCATGCCTTCAATTACAGCATGGGGGTTGTAGCGTAAAATGTCACGATCATGACATGTACCAGGCTCAGATTCATCAGAATTACACAGTACGTACTTTTGTACAGGAGCATCTTTTGGCATAAAACTCCATTTCAAACCAGTTGGAAAACCTGCACCACCTCTGCCACGCAAGGCAGATGCTTTTACTGTATCTATTATTTCTGTTTGGTCGGTTTTTTCTGCCAGAATTTTCTTCCATGCTTGATAACCACCCTTTTCTAAGTAATTTTTTAGAGAATGGTCTTTATCTGGATTTAAACAAACATTAAATTCAGCCATCAGGACAACCCTCCCAATAATTCATCAATTTTGGCTTCGGTTAAATTTTCATGGTAATGACCATTGATAATCATCATTGGTGCACCTGTACAAGCAGCCACACATTCCTCTTCTTTAACCAGCGTGATTTTTCCATCCGCTGTTGTTTCACCCAACTTAATACCCAATTTATCTTCAGCGTATTTAACCACCTTATCTGCTCCTCTGAGCATGCAAGAAATATTATTGCAAATGGCAACTTTATTTTTTCCTACTGGTTGAGTAAAAAACATGGAGTAAAAACTGGCTGCTTCATATACCCAAACGGCAGGTATTTCTAAATATTCAGCCACAGCCTTCATGATTTCTTCGCTTAACCATCCGCCATTTTGATCTTGAGCCGCATGTAATGCACCTATCAGTGCGGAACGTCGTTGATCCATTGGGTATTTTGCTAACCACCCATCAATGTGCACGCGTGTTTCATCAGTTAACAGGCTTAAAGCCAGTTCTTTGTTTTCTTTTTGTGGATTGACTTGATACATTATCTATCGATCTCCCCAAATACAATGTCCATGGTTCCAATAACCGCAACCACATCAGCTAGCATATGCCCTTTAACCATGTCATTCATAGCAGATAAGTGCGCAAAACCTGGAGCACGTATTTTCAATCTAAAAGGTTTATTAGAATCATCTGAAATCATATATACACCAAACTCACCTTTTGGAGCCTCGACAGCTGCATAAACTTCTCCCGCTGGAACGGTATAACCTTCAGTAAATAATTTAAAGTGATGAATCATAGATTCCATGTCTTCTTTCATCATTTCTCGATCTGGTGGGGCGACTTTGTATTCATCAACCATTACCGGTCCAGGGTTGGCTTTTAACCACTGAACACATTGTTTGATAATACGAGTTGACTGTACCATTTCTTCCATACGAACCAAATATCGATCGTAACAATCGCCATTAACGCCCACAGGAATGTCAAAATCAACTTTGTCATATGCTGCATAGGTTTGTTTTTTACGCAAATCCCATGCGATGCCACTACCACGAAGCATTGGACCGGTAAAACCCCAGGCCTTGGCTTGTTCAGGTGATACCACACCAATACCGACTGTGCGCTGTTTCCAAATACGATTGTCTTGAAGTAAAGTACGGTACTCATTGATTTTATTGGGAAAGTCATCTGCAAATGCATCAATGAAATCCAGTAACGAACCATCACGCCATTCATTCGCATAGGCTAAGTTTTTACCTTTGGTCCATTTACTTTCAGCATACTGTGGCATATGATCTGGCAAATCACGATAAACCCCACCTGGCCTATAATAAGTTGCATGCATACGTGCCCCTGACACAGCTTCATACATATCCATACAATGCTCTCTTTCACGGAAAGCATAAAGAAACAAAGCCATAGCACCTAAATCTAAACCATGTGTTCCTATCCACATCAAATGATTTCTGACTCGTGTAATTTCATCAAACAAGGTTCTGATGTATTGAGCTCTGATGGGTGCTTCGATACCTAACAGTTGTTCAATACCTCGAACATAAGCATGTTCATTACACATCATTGATACATAATCTAATCTGTCCATGTATCCAATTGATTGGTTGTAAGGTTTAGTTTCAGCCAGTTTTTCGGTGCCTCTGTGTAATAAACCCACATGTGGATCAGCGTGTTCTACCACCTCTCCATCTAACTCTAAAATTAAACGCAAAACCCCATGCGCAGCAGGGTGCTGCGGACCAAAATTCATGGTATAGTTTTTAATCTCAGCCATTATGAGGCCTCCTGATCATTCATATTTTCAACATAACGTGAATCACGCCTGATGGTTTTAGGTACCAACACGCGAGGTTCGATCGAAACTGGTTGGTAAACCACGCGGCCTTTTTCCTCATCATAAATAACTTCAACGTTTCCAATCAACGGAAAATC
>CALLLZ010000140.1 GCA_938008005.1 uncultured Marinicella sp.
GTTTATAGTGAATTGGTTGATGATGTGGTCAATGAACCAGATTATGATGCAGCTATGGCTAGCCTCTGATTAAAATATCCAGCTTCACCAACAATAGGCGCTCTAGGCGAGGCCTAACTTGACCAAAAGTAGGGCCCCTATGGCAATCAATGGTCGTTCTCATTGATGAAAGTTAAACCAACAGTAGGGGCTTTAGGCCACGCCGAAGATGGGTGTTTTAAACCCAGTCCTTTGGGGCTGCCTTAAAGGCCCTACTGTTGGTTCAGCGATTTCCAATCTCAGCGTTGAGTGATTTTTAGGGGGAGTGACCAACTATGCAATCACTCGCCTTGATCTTGAAAATCGCTGAGAGCCAGAGGCATCTTGTATTTATCAGAGATTCCTTAAGTTAAATTTTAATTAAAATGAGTGGAATCGTTAGTTATTTGTGTTAGAAATGCGACTCAGGCATCATAAAGACTGGCTTTTAATATTTAAGCTTGGGTGTTTAAAAGCTGTTGATACATTATGATGAAAGTCGTTAAATACTTATTTTTCATGTTTTTTTTTCTACTTGTTTCAATCCATAGTGCCCGCTCACAGAATACACCAGACTTTGATGTTTTGGTGTTCAGCAAAACTGTTGGTTTCACTCATGGCTCAATCCCTGAAGCCAAAGACGCTTTTGTAGAAATGGCCAATACCCAAGGCTTTACTGCTGTATTCACTGACGATGCAAATAGTTTCAACACGGCTAATTTAGCTGATTTTGAAGCAGTGGTTTTTTTAATGACCAGTGGTAATGTTTTGGATGCAGCACAACAAACGGCGTTTGAGACTTATATTCAAAACGGAGGTGGATACATGGGCGTGCATTCGGCCAGTGATACCGAATATTCATGGCCTTGGTATGGACAATTAGTCGGCAGTTATTTTGACAATCATCCTTCTCCGCAAAATGCCACAGTACTGGTTGAAGACAGCACACATCCTTCTAGTCAAGCGTTGCCCACTTCATGGCAACGCTTTGACGAATGGTATAATTTTCAAACCAATCCACGAGATGATTCATCACTGAATATTAATGTCTTACTGACTCTGGATGAAAGTACATATAACGGTGGCGAAATGGGAACAGATCACCCCATCAGTTGGTATCATGAGTTTGATGGAGGTCGTTCTTGGTATACGGGTATGGGCCATACTGATGCCAGTTATGCAGATGAAGATTTTAAAGCACATTTATTGGGTGGTTTACTTTATGCTGCTGGGGTCGCTCCTGCAGATCCTTTGGTTGTTGATGACAGCGGTCAATGGTTTAAACGGAAAAATTCAGAGCAGCCTTATTTCATGGCAGGTGTTGGTGGTCCTGAGGGTTATCTTTACGAAACAGATGAACGACGGCAGGAAATTGTTGATGACTTAATCAACTCTGGGGCCAATGCTTTGTATATGCATTCGATTCGTTCATTTGAAGGCGATGGGTATAGCTTTGAAGACCCTTTTGTGATTAACGAAGATGAAACCAGCGGTATCAGGCCTGGGGTGTTTGCCGAATGGAGAGAATACTTATTACAGTTAGATGCAGCTGGAATAGTGACATGGATGCATGTAATAGATGATACAGCCAGACCTTGGGGGTGTGACGTACCATTGAATCAAAATGCCAAAGACTATATTGAAGCCTTAGTCAGTAGTTTTCGTGATTTAGACCATTTGGTGTGGTTATCTGGTGAAGAATATTTGATGGGCAGTTGTTCAGCTGCCGAAGACAAAGCTTTGATGGAAGCCATTGCAGCAGAAATTAAATTGCATGATCCGATTCACCCAATTGGAGTTCATCACAACAATACGCAAGAAATGCAATTTGGTGGTGACCCAAATATCAATGTGTTTGCACAACAAATTTGTGGTAACAGTAATGACCGCTCACCTGAGGGTGTGCATGCGCGAGCTCGTCCTGGTGATTGGGTTTACGTGATGGCTGAATGTCACCCTTGGCATTTAAGGTTACTTGATGTCAATGATCGTACAAATATACGCCAGTCCAATTGGGGTACAGCTTTAGGCGGTGGTTATGCGCTGCTTTATAATGCTTATGAGTGTAATGAAACTGGTCGACTATGTAGTCGTAATTCAGCGGGTGACCCTGCAACAGGGAATGACCCACATGATCCATCAACAGAAATATTAGGTGATTTGAATCGATTGAAAAATTTTATGTTAAGTAGCCGTTTTAATGAAGTTAGCCCGAATGATTCATTGATCACAGGTGATGCATTGTGGTCATCAGCGAATGTGAATGATGGTTTGTATGTTGTATATGCCAAAGATAGCCCCCAGAATATGGGGGTCAGCGGTTTATCTGATGTCAATCATCGTTTAAATTGGTTTAATCCTTTGACCGGAGAAAGGGTCTCTGAAGATGCTTTGGGTTCGTTGAGCCCTTTTGCTGTTCCTGCATCAATGGGGACTGAGGTTGCTTTGTTTATTGAGCGCATTGAAGCAGTTGGGAACAGAGCGCCAATGGCTTTTATGGATAATTTTCAAATACCTATGAATCAAGTTTTGACAGTGAATGAACCTGGTGTTTTGACCAATGACAGTGATCCTGATGGGGATGGTTTAACTGCTCTATTGATCACTGATGTAACCACAGGTGATTTAACTTTGGCAGCTGATGGTGGTTTTATATATTCACCGGTCACCGATGCTTCTGGAACCGTTTCGTTTACGTATCAAGCCAGCGATGGCGAACTGAATTCAACCAATACTTCAGTCAATATTCAGATTGGAACGCCGGTTATTCAGGCTGTGTTGATTGACAGTATTAATGATATGCAACTTGTTCCCATAGGTGAGGAAGCCATCATCGATGTTGTTGCTTTGGGCTTAACAGAGTTTTCCATTGAGGCCGTTGGTGTTCCAAATAATACGGCCAGTGTTCGTTTAGTACTGAGCGGCCCTGTGTCACAGAATCAAGTCGAAGGTGTCGCCCCTTATGCTTTGTTTGGGGATGTTGCTGGTGATTTTAATGGAGTGACAGCAACATTGGGTGATTACATCATAGAGATAACTGCTTATGATCAGAGCAATGGGGGTGGTACTGAATTGGCAAGCAATGAAATTAACTTTTCATTTGTAGCGACTGCTGACCTGATATTTGCCGATGATTTTGAATAACACAGACCTGCGAGATTTAAAATAGAATGATTAGTTTTGTACAAACCACTTGTCTGGCAAGACAGGTGGTTCATAATCGGCTAAATAAGCGATTACCTCATCAGGTGTGTCACAAATATGGTACAACTGTCGATACTCAACTTTAGCAAAGTTTTCGGCATAAATATGTTCAAACATCTCTAATAAACAGCTGTAGTAACCCTCAGTATTAAGAAATACAATGGGTTTACTGTGATAACCTAACTGCTTTAAAGTCATCACTTCAAGCATTTCTTCCAAAGTACCAAAGCCTCCGGCTAAACCGATAAATCCCTCTGCCAACTCAATCATTTTGGCTTTCCGGGTGTGCATGTCAGGCGTGATGATCAATTCATCATCAATGGTATTGACGACGCCTTCAATTTGTAAGGCTTCAGGTACTACACCCACCGTTTTGCCCTGATTTTGTTTGACAGATTGAGCAACTTGACCCATCAGCCCCAGCATCCCACCGCCATAAACTAAGTTGACTTTTTCAGCCGCCATCAACGCGCCTAAAGCCTTAGCATGATCAAAGAAGGCTTGTTTGATTTGATCTGAAGAGGAACAGTAAACTGCTATTTTGTTAATTTTCATGATTTCTAGTCTGCCTTGGGGTTAATTCGAAAAGTTTTGATGGTGACTGGCCAACTGACTTGTTTGGTTTCTTCTTGGCCCCAAGCTTCTTGCAGTTCTTCAAAAATCAATTCACGTGGGTCATAACCATGTTCTTGAATGTATTTTTGGGTGGCTGACCAAGTACCTAAATAGCCGATCAAATGTTTTAAGGTCCATTGTTTTTGCATCGTACATTTTGGAGCATCAATGGTTTCAAAAGGAAATTCTATATTGGCATATGATTGTTCAATATAGCGTCGTTCCGCGGGCCAGTGGGCCCCAATAATTTCAGTATAGAATTTTTTTATTACAGCATCAATGGCTGGTGAAATCTGATGAAGCTCATAACACCAAGCAGCTAAAACAGCATTGGGTTTTGCTACCCTTTTGACTTCTTTGAAAAATAAATCAAACTCGAACCAATGTAAGGCTTGGCCAACTGTGATTAAATCAACACTGGTGTCTTGTAATGGGCTTTGGTGTGCCAGAGCCACCTCGTATTCAACCCGGGGGTAAGTGGTGGCATGATAAATCTGTGATTCACTGGCATCAGTGCCGATCACATAACCAAAATAGTTTGTCAATGCAACAGCCACCTGTCCATTGCCAGTGGCACAATCCCAAGCCATTTTATGTTCTTTGCATAAAGTGGCTATCCACTCATATAAATCCTGAGGATATTCTGGTCGGTAAGTGCTGTAATCTTCCGCTTGAGTGGAAAAATGATCTTTGAATTGGATGGTTGTAGACATATTCATGACTCATTTTGTTGTGTTATTATTGAGACTTTAATCAACTCTTAGGCGCTTTTTTCAGGTCGCGATATAAGAAGCGATTGGGGTGGATTATCTTACACAAATCGATCTCAAGAGGCAAAGGTTCTCCGACAATCATGGCGCATAAATATTGAGCAAGCAGAGGTGCTGAAGTGAAGCCACGTGAACCCAGTCCATTTAAAATATATAAATTGCTTGAGGTTTTGGCAGGTGGGTATTTTTGCCAGTGTCTACCATGATTGAGATCGTTGTAATCAGATTTAAATTTCGTTTGATCAATGATTGGGCCACAAATGGGTAAATGGTCTGGGGTGGTAGCACGAATAGCAGCATGACCACTGATAACTTGGGACTTATTGAAATCATCGAATATATTTAATCCATGACACAATAGATGGTTTCTTTGCCAGTGATTTTGGTGCAATTGAGCGGGTGTATACCATTGTTCGGGTTCGAGGTGATCAAAAGTGGCACCACACAACCATTGGTTATGGTTTTGATTAGGGATGACATAGCCTTCAGCCAATTTAATGTGTTTCAAAGATTTGTTTATTTCAGCTTTAATGGTGGTGGTCATGCCATGTTTAGCTGTTAAATATAAATCATTTGAGTTCATCAATTGTTGGGCTTTTATGCCATTGGCAATAATTAAAAGATCCGTGCTATGAAAAGCTTCTCTGTCTTGATTTAATAACAGCCATTTATTTTTTTCAGTGAATAAAAGTTGATTGACTTCGGTGGCCAGCCATTGATCAACAGTTGTTCTGAGTCGCTGTGACAATAAATCAGTTTCGACATAACCTGCTTTAGGGTAGTAAGCAGCATTTGAACCACTTGTAAAATCCAGTAATGTTTTTGGCAACCCAGCTTGTTGAATGGTCTTGGCCCATTTCTTGTGTTTATTTTGATGCAGAATTTGTTCTACACCTATCGCTTGGTATTCATCGCTGTGATAAAAATTCAAAGCGGTTTCAAATGCGCGCAGATAAAAAATAGATTCTGGGGACTGTCTAGCGGTTACTAATGGCATCACCATAGCCATGTGATTGCCAGAGGCAACTTGCATGGGTTTTGGGTTTTGGTCAACCACAGTAACATGATAACCCGCTTTTTTAAAATAATGACTTAAACACATACCAGCAATGCCACCACCTAAAATAGTCACTGATTGATTTTGGGTGTTTGCTTTTGGTGTTGGGTACCACTGATGTTCATTTGTGGTGGCATTTTTATGTTGCATGAATACCGCGGTAATCATTTCTCTTTTTTTACCAAAACCTGGTTTTTTGATGACTTTGAACCCTGCATTATTAAGTGTTTTACTGACCTGGGATGCTGCAGTAAAAGTGCTTAATGTGGTCCCGGTTCGAGATAAACGGTTCACTTCACTGAACAAGTCTTGGTGCCACATTTCAGGGTTCTTTTTTGGTGAAAAGCCATCTAAAAACCAGGCATCAATACATGCATTGAGTTGGGTTAGGCAATCGGTGGCATCACCTATAGCTAAAGTCAAAATAACATCATCCATTAACTGAAAAGTATGAAAGCCACAGCGAAATACATCATTAAATTCTTGCCAGATTGCTAACAATAATTGACTGAATGATTGTAGTTCAGGAAAACAAGCGTGTGCATCTACCATGTCTTGATAGCTGAGGGGATATTTTTCACAACTGATGAAATGTAGCTTCTGAGGTTTTTCTTTGGTTGTTTGCCAGGCATGCAATGTGGTTAACAAATTAATTCCAGTACCAAAACCAGTTTCACCGATAGTAAAAGAGTTCTGATTGATCTTTTCTTGCCACCTTTCAAATAACTTGTTGTGTTTTATGAATACAAACCTGCTTTCTTCTAGTCCACCTTGGTCGTTAAAATAAACATCATCATATTGAATGGAATGGGGTTGTTGATTGACTTGTTTGGTGGCGGTGGCATTGATGTATTGCAAGTGCCAGGGTGATTTTTTCATAACCTACATTATATTAACCCAGAGGCATAATGCTATATTTTAGTTGGATCAGTTGATTGACGAAACTTTATCAGTTGGTTTGCTGGGAGCTATGGCTGGTACCAAATCTTGATTACATTCAGCACAAATGTATTTATCGGCTTTGAAAGGGGCGTTATTATATTGGTGATTGGTGACTTTGATATAAATGATGTTCACATGGCAAGCTGAACATTTAAATTTAACAATATGGTGGTCAGTATTTGTTTCTGTTTTTCCCATGGGTATTCAATTTATAACGAATCACTGTAGTTAATTATCATTGCATGACTTCCGTTTGTTAAGTCATTTTAAAACAACTGATGCGTTTAGTTGTGATAATGGTTAATATTGAGTTAGTTTGAGCTAGAATAGCGTTCATATGACAAAAATTGATCACAGAATTAACGTTCCAGGTTACCGCATCATTCGTAAAATTGGCGAAGGTGGTATGAGCGTGGTCTATTTGGCTTTTCAAGAATCATTAAAACGCGAAGTGGCATTAAAAATAATGCGTCCAATCGTTACCGATGAGTCAAATGTGGTCAGAAGGTTTGAACAAGAAGCTGAAATAATTGCCAAGCTATACCACCCCAATATAGTTAATATATATGAAGTAGGACATGTTGACGAAGATGTATTGTTTTATTCGATGCCGTATTTGCAACATGGCGATTTAACCGGTGTGGCCTACCAAAGTGATGAAGAGTTAAAGCAAATGATTGCTGGTATTTGTGATGGTTTGGCATATGCCCATATACAAGGTGTTGTTCACAGAGATATCAAGCCAGAAAATATTTTATTCGACCAATTTGGAAATGTACAGATTGCAGATTTTGGCATTGCTTTAAGTACAGGAAATCGGCGTTTTACCAAAGACAGTAAGATCCTTGGTAGTATCTATTACATGAGCCCTGAACAGGCACAATCCAAGCACATTGATAAACGATCAGACATTTATGGTTTAGGTGCCATTTTGTTTGAGTTGTTAACCGGTGACCCAGTGTTTGATGAAGCCGATGACTTGTCTATCATGATGGCACATCTTTCCAGCCCAATTCCGAGACTGCCTGAGGAATTATCACATTGGCAATTTGTGTTGGATAAATGTTTGGCTAAATCTCCAAATCAACGCTTTCAAAATATGGAGAGCTTAAAGCAAGCTGTTTTGGCAGTTGATGCAGATCAAAGACCTAAATGGGGTCGTCAATTTTTACCTATTGGCGCCGTAGTTTTGGCGTTGGCATTGGTATATGTCGGATATGATTTTTTGACACAAAAGCAAACATACAATGAAACTGCCTTAACACAGATAACTGCATCAAGGGTTGATACAGTGCCACAAGACTCAGCAACCGTTGAAATAAATTCAGATAACTTGGTAATAGAGTCACCAGATTTGATCGATGAACCCGTTGTGCTCAATCAATTGAGTGATGCACAAGTGAGTGAATTACTTGAGCAGGCAGAATTAAATATCACAAAAAAACAATTAACAACGCCTGTTGGTAACAACGCTTTGGATCAAATTTTAAAGCTGTTGAAAAACATACCAAACCATCAAACTGGGCTTAACTTGTTATCAGATGTAATGGCAGGTTATTATAAATTGTTACATCAGGCGGTGATCAAAAACGATATAGATTTGGCCAATACTTTTGCTGATTCAGTGTTAGAAGTCAGGGACAGAACAATTAAAGTTGATGAAGGGCTGTTGAACCAATTAGAGGAAAATACAGATTTAGAGCGCAGTTTGCTTATTGCTGAAGTGGTTGAAAAGGTTGAGGCAGCCAAGAAAGCGTTGGATCATCAACAAGCCAAACAATTGATTGGCTTAATTGATCGAGTGATCCTTGGGCAAGAGCTGGTTGATCATTTGATGGATTCAATCAGTGCCATGCTTAAGCCTGGTCAAATTTTGACTGATAACCAAGGTGTTAAAACTGTAGTCATCACACCGCAATATAACAGCAAAAAAGGCTTGTTAAATTATGGTTTGGCAGTGACCCAAAGTGAAATTACATTCGCACAATATGATCGATTCGCTCAGGCCACTGCGCATAAATTAAAACGTTGTAAAAGTAAGCTTAAAACCAACATGATTTTTTCACAAAGGAATTACGCCAAACCGGGGTTTAAAGTGACTGGTGATATGCCAGTAGTCTGCGTGTCTTGGCACGATGCCAATCAATATGCAAGTTGGTTAAGTCAAAAAACTGGTTTGAGTTATCGTCTGCCAACAGCACGAGAATGGCAGCACATACAGAAGTTAAGTAACCCATCAAGCAGTCTGTGTGGGTCAGCCAATTTAGCTGGTCAAGAGTTTCCGGATAAATCTGAGGATATCGCACTGTTTAAATGTAACGATGGCAGCTCACGTGTTGCGTCTGTTAATCGGTATAATAAAAACAAGCTGGGTCTCAGTGGTTTTCAAGGGAATGTCAGCGAGTGGCTGGCAGGTTGTGAAAAGTTAGGCAAATTTAAAGCCATTTTTAATCCGGAAGATCTGTGTGACAATAACCCTGTAATAGGTCGATCATGGATATCTGGCAGGGGTGATCAAGGTGGTTTACAAAGAGTAGATTTTGATCAATCATGGACACATATTGGGTTCAGATTAATCAGGGATTTAAGAAAAGAGCTATAAAAGCCCTGTACTTGATTCATGGATAAAGACAAAAAACCTAAAAATCATCCAATTTATGTTAGAAAACTGAGTAACAGTGCACCATCAAATTGCTTTTTCAATCTTGATTGGGGTGTTTTATTAAGGCTTGCTCTAAAGGGGGATTTTGATTTTTTCCAATTACCCAAAATCAAACAAAGGATTCTATACAAACAACAAAGATAAAATTACTGTGAAGTTATGAGTGAAACAACAATAAACGAAGACCAAGAAAATCTAAAAGACAACAGCCGTCAAGCCTACTTCAATGACATTGAAGCACGGGTGATGGCTTGTTTAATGGAAAAACAATTAACTACGCCAAACAACTATCCTCTTAGCATGAATTCATTGTTGTTGGCTTGTAATCAAAAAACCAATCGCGTGCCAGTGATGAATTTGACTGAAGGAGAATTGGGTCATACAGTGAACCAGTTGGACAGTCGGAAATTGGTTGGTGTAGATTATGGCGGTAGAGCCACACATGTCACACATCGCGTGATGACAGAGTTTGATATTGACCGAAAACAACAAGCAGTGCTGGCAGTTTTAATGGTTAGAGAACCAATTACATTGAATGATATTAAAACCAAGACAGGCAGGATGGAAGATTTTTCAGGTATAGATGAGATAAAGGCAGTTATCGAGTCATTGATTGAACGTGATCATGCTTTGGTCGTACGCATTCCCAAAGGCCCTGGTAGCCGCGAAGACAGATTTACCCATTTATTGTGTGGTGAGGTTGACATTCAAATGCCAGTGACCCAAGTCAAGTCAAAAAGTGGTGTTAAGTCTGCTCAAGTGTCAAGGTTAGATGAAATGGAAGCGAGGATTGAAAAATTGGAAGCACAAATTAGACAACTTTTAGGTCATCAAGATTAAAGTCTTTACTGTGCAAGCGAAATCCATTTTAACTATGTTGATTGCTGCATTGATAATCAGTTCGTCGAGTGTATGGG
>CALLLZ010000141.1 GCA_938008005.1 uncultured Marinicella sp.
CAAGCACCTTAGATGCCTGCTGTTATGCGTTTTTAGCACAGTTTATTTTAGCCGATATAAACAACCCATATAATAAAATAGCCGATGGCTTTCCAAATTTAGTCAGTTTTTGCAAGCGGATCAACAACCAGTTTTATTGACACTATTAGAGATTCGTATAAGGAAAGCGAAAAGCCAGACATTTAAAAAAAAACGTCTGGCTTTTTCTGTAACAACAGGTTTAATATTTACTGAAAAACGTCAACAATATCAATCACATCAACATCTGCTGCTTTCAAGTTCAATTGATAATCTTGAATCACCTTATCTTCAGCCAGCAGACTTGCTGGCTTTACGGAGTTGTAGGTCATTGATGATGTGGTTTCATTAACCAAACGTTCTTTCATGTCTGCACCATCATTGGTAATGAATACAAATTTTATATCATCAGTTTGTAAGTGTTTTTTAATCACCGAATTGACTTTTTCAACCGTCAATTGATTCAAACCATTTTTCACCAAGTCAACAAATCCTTCAGTGTCATAAAAGTCACTGTCCATTTTATAACCCAGCACACGGTTTTGACCTTTAAGTAACAAACCTGCATATTTGCTTAAGAAAGCCTTGCTAGCGGCAAACTGTTCATCTGTTAAACCATTCTTAATCAGCTTTTCTAATTCATACATGGCAGTCCTAGTAGCGAAATGCGCATCGCTGTTAGTACGCAATGGCCTTAACCACACTTGAAAAATTTGCTCCGATCGCCCCAAGTTAACAGCCGGCTGAGTTCTGAACATACCTGATGGAAAGTATTCAATATAGGCATAGTCACCATAGTTCATACCACGCGCTTCACGGATACGTTGATAAAGGAATGAGTTGGAATTTCTATGCTCGCCCAAAAATGAACGCACCAACCACAAGGCCACCCAATCAGGGTGCGTACGGTTTACCTCAATAGGAAAGCCGAATGAGACAGCAGTTGGCATGGTTTGTTTCTCAACAACAGTCACATGACGCCCAGAAAAAACAGGCGCTGAATCAATAGCTACCTTATCTGTACCCAATGCATTCAATTCATTGGTGATGCGATCCAACATCTTTTGTTTTTGTTCTGGTGCTAAATTACCAGTGATACCTACATTCAAATTAGCCTGGGTCAATTGATTATAATAAAAAGCTTTAACGTCCTCCAATGTCATGTTTTCTAAATCTGTTACAAAACCTAAATTCAATGACTCATACGGATGACCTGAATACAGTTGTTGGTATAGAATCTCTTTACCCAACTCTTCGTCGTTGTTTTGTTTCAAATCAGTTTGAATGCTGTTAATTTGTTGGGTTTTCAAACGTTTAAAATCATCTTCACGAAAACCTGGATTAAGTAAACTTTCTAACACCAAATCCAACCATTGATCAGCTTTTTCACGGTGCACACGACCTGACATTGAGATCATTTCTTTATCCACGCTAGAATCGAAATAAGCGGCCATCGGCAACATGGCTTTTTGAATATCCTTGATCGATTTACTGGCAGAACCTCCGCCGGTTAACATAGAAGCAGTCAAAGCCGCCAAACCTTTCTTACCAGCTGGATCTTGTGCTGCGCCAGTGTTAAATAAAAAGTTAACATCGACAATATCACTTGAATTGCTCATATCAGTGACTTGGTATTTTGCCATTTTGGGTTGATTGGCTGCTTCAACTTTCTGAGCCAAACTGAAATCATTGTTAATGCGGTCAATAGAACTGGCCTGGGCTAAAGTCACCATAATACGACCATCATCAACTAAATACTTGTTAGCAGCCCATTTAACATCTGCAGCTGTTATGGCATCTAACTGAGCATATTGTTGATTGACAAACTCAGGATCTCGATTATATTGCACCACTGAAGCCAACATATCACCAATGGCCTCAGAATTATCCAGTGAATTAGCAAAGTCATAGCGTGCAGCTGATTTAATGTCGTCCAATTTATTTTCATCAGCCAAACTTGTTCGAGCTTTGACGATGGTATCCAGTATCGCCTGTTGAACTTCGATGTAATTTTCTTGAGCAGTCAAACGAGCTAAGATATAAATTAAACCCGGATCTTTGCTGTCTGGTGAATAGAAATATAAAGCATCAGCTAATTGTCTGGATACGATCAAATCTTGATAAACATCCGAGTTTTCTCCAAAGTAAACTTCTCCCAGCATATCTATGGCAGATTTATCCTTTACATTGGGGTCAACGGCTGTTCCCCGGAATACAAAACCCAACATTGGCAGTGTTTCTGACTCCCACTCAATATGATGTGCTTGAGTGCCTTTGGCTGCAGGTTCTATCGGAATATCAACGTGATAGTCTCCACGTTGCCATTGACCAAAATACTTCTCAACCAAAGTATGTGTGTGTTCAATATCAACATCACCTACCACAATTACGGCTACTTTTTCTGGACGATACCATCGATCAAAAAATTCATAAGAATATTCCAATTGATTTGGCATATCTTCAATATCTTCTAAAAAGCCCATGGTTGTATGGCGATAAGTGTGTTCCTTATACGCATTTTTCCTGACCGTCTCAAACAGCTTGCTGAATGGGCTGGCGCTATTTTTTAAGTATTCACCCTTAACAGCCAAGGCCTCGGTTTTAAACTGTGCTTCAGAATATTTAAGATTTTGAAAACGATCCGCTTCCAACATCAGCATGCGCTCTAAATCCTCATTAATAAAAGTCACATGGTAATTGGTGTAGTCATCCGTGGTATAAGCATTTTGGTCAGCACCCACTTCTTTAAGCATGGCGCCATATTGTTCTTGATCAAAATTTTCAGTCCCACGAAACATCATGTGTTCAAAAAAATGAGCAAAACCCGACTTACCTGGCTCCACTTCATTTCTTGAACCCGTTTGAACCGGAATCTGTAAAGAGACCACACCTGGGTAATCAGTCTTAACCACAATAACTTTCAAGCCATTATCTAATTCACGCATGTCATAGGCTTGAGTAAATACCCGCGAATCACTGGCACTCTTTTCCGCACGCATTTCTGAGCCAGTTTGTTTCAACTGTTTGGGTGGCGTACAAGCCATCAATGCTAGGAATAAAATCAGAGAAAAATATGTTTTCATTAACTACCTCAATTTTTGTAATGGACTAATTAATAATAGCCTAAAGTAATAATAGACTACGTTAACGCTGAATTTTAACGCAATTATCAAGTCATAAACGCAACATGAATACAAAAGTTACAAGTTTCAATTAAATATCAAGCAGATTAATGCCCTCCCCCAACTTATGCCACTTGTAAAAATAAATAATTCGTTTTTAAATTAGAAATTGTTAACCCCAAAACAAATGATCAACACAGCTATGCAAAATACCCGTTTCTTAGAATTAAGAACCCAATGGTTTAAATTGAAAGCCAAAGAATTTATAAAGCGTTATGCTGCCGGTTTGCTGCTTATCGCTATACTGCTTCCTGCAGTAGCTGTCGGCGATAATTTGAAGGTATTTTTATTGGCATTAACTCAACCATTTTTAATAGTTAGTTCGCCTACTGGCTCTTTTTTACCGAAACTTGTTTGGAGCATCACCCTATATTTAACTTTTCTGGTTTGGGTCACCGCGCAGAAAAAAGCAATTGATGGTGGCGAATTTGCACATTACCTGCGCAGCTTACCGATCAGTTTCGGAACACAAATTCGCACCAATGTGCTTATGATTCTGCTTGCCAATCATTTTTTATGGATATTTATGCTGTTCGGACTTTACCATTTGGTATTTACTGAAGCAGCTTACACTGTACATATTATTCGTTATGCATTATTGATAGTATTATTAATCTCTGCCCAATACGTGGTTGTTTTTTCACAACTAAACAACCCATTTAAAAAACAGGGATTCCTATATTTTTTAATGCTTTTACTGATAGTACCTTTGTCGACAAACCCAGAATGGATACGGGTGGTTATACTCTTTTTAATTTCAGTCTATGTATGTATTGTTATGATCAATAACAGTGACAGCAGAAAATCCAATAAAAAATACGCACTCAAAATACCAGTCAAACAGAATCTATATCTACAAATGCTGTTCAAGTCATCTTTACCCAGCACCTGTTTTAGAACCCTATGGATGATTTCAATAATCATTGGGTTTACCTTGATAGCAGATCATTTTAAAAGTATTAACAATGGCCAGCTCGAACCATATTTCTTTGTATTGACTGCCCTTTTGGCATTTTTTATCAGTGGTTTTTATTTATTATTTAGAGACCAAAGATTGGTTATTAAAAATCTTTTGCTCACATTACCGGTTCCTCATTTTTTTTGGGTTAAACGTGACTTAATGGCCGTGATATTGATTTCAATATTTTTACATACGCCACTTTACTTCTGGCAACTCAATCAATTTAATCACCTCACAATCATAAAAGCTTGGGTATTCCATCTGTTTTTATTGTTGGTGAGTTATCCGATTCGCATCCATGCAAAAGAACCCACATTCTCAACTTTTATCACCCTATTGATTATCAGCATTATTTATATTTACAACTTCACATGAACTTACTATCAGTCAAAAACTTAACTGTGCAATATGACAACCATGTTGTACTCAACAACTTTACAGCTGAATTCGGTCACGGTCTACACTGGATAAAAGGCCATAATGGCTCAGGCAAAAGCACCTTGTTAAAAGCCTTGTGTGGCATCAACCCAGTTCCCGCAGGTGTTGTAAAAGTGATGAATCACGATTTAACCAACGATGCGCAAGCTGCAAAATCGAAACTGTGCTTGGTCCCTGACAAACCGGATGTTTACCCATTCATGACTGGCGAACAATACCTTTCTTTCATTGCAAAAATAAAGAATGTAGAACTGACTGATGAACTGGATCGTTGGTTAGAGACTGTCAAGTTGTCTCAATTCAAAAATAAAGAATTTTCAGAAATGTCTTTTGGCACCAGACGAAAATTCACTCTGTGCAATGTGTTAATTGGTGACCCATGTATTATATTACTCGATGAGCCTTTTAATGGCTTGGATAAAGATTCAACCCATGCGTTTTACCAATGGCTAACTTCAGCAAAACTGAGTAAATGTATCTTGATCGTAAACCACGAAGCGCATTTTATTCAAGACATCACCGATAGCATCACCGATATGGGAGCATAAAGACATCTAGACTAAAGTATACAAGTTACACATTGCAAACAAAACATATCGGTTATAATACAGCTTTAACATACAACTACTTACATGAGCGAAATCAAACTCAGCAAAGTCATTGTTTATGGGTTGGGTGCCATGGGACGTCCAATGGCACGAAACCTCAAAGATAACGGCTTATTAATCGGCGTTAAAAATCGCACCGAAGGCAAGGCATTGGCCATCAGCAATGAATTGGACTTAAATGAATTTGAGGATGATGAAGACATGTTCTCACAAGCTGACTGTGTATTGACTTGCGTAGCAGCAGATGACGACCTTAAGGCTGTCGTGAGCAACTTCATTGGTTATTTACAACCTGGATCTGTAGTGATTGATTGTTCAACTGTCAGTCCAAACACAGCCAGAATCATAGCTGATGATTTGGCCTCCAAAGGGATCAGTTTTATGGATGCACCTGTTTCAGGTGGTGTTGAAGGGGCCAATAAAGGCTCATTATCTATTATGGTAGGCGCCGACCGAGAACAGTATAAACGAGCATCCGAAGTCTTTGCTGCCATTGGCAGTCAAATCACACACATGGGCCGAGTGGGACAAGGTCAAGCCACCAAAGCCGTTAATCAAGTGATGGTAGCTGGTGTTGCTCAAGCAGTTTGTTAAGCATTGGCCTTGGCAGAAAATTGTAATTTAGATATGAAAAAAACCATTGAAGTGCTCAGTGCTGGTGCAGCAGGTAATTGGTTTTTAGATAATCGTGGGCAAACCATGGTCAATGACGAATTCAAGTTAGGCTTTAAACTCAATTTACTTCACAAAGACTTGAAAATCTGTCAATCAACTGTCGCTGAAATGGGCTCTAATTTACATTTGATAGACAGCAGCATCGAAGATTATGCACGTTTGATGGAAATGCAACATGGCGAAGAAGAC
>CALLLZ010000142.1 GCA_938008005.1 uncultured Marinicella sp.
GGACTTTTTCTCAGATACACCTGGTATACCTGCTTTTGAAATTGATCAAGATGCCATAGACTTCTATCCCATTCTTGGAGACTTTGGCACCCGCAGCCAAGAATTTCATATTGGACACGCTGCGGCTGCCGTGCCAGCAGTTCCGGCCGGTATTTTTAAAATTCATCAGCAACTGTGCTCGATGCCATTAAAAGAAATTGCCCAACCTGCCATTGAAATGGCGGAGCAAGGCATTGAAGTTAATCACCAGCAGGCCTATGTGGCAATGATTCTTAAACCAATTATTGATAGCACTTCTGAGTCTAAAGCCTTGTTCAAGGGGTTTAATTCAGGTGCAGTGTGGAAAAACCCACAACTGGCAGCATTTATTGACACGTTAGCTCAATCTGATCATGATTGGTTTTATCAGGGTGACATAGCACAAAGTATCTACAATAAAAAAGGCGGCTTACTCAATGACGAAGATTTTAAAACATACCAGTGTAAAATCAGAGAACCACTGAAACTGAAATTAGGCCAACATCAGTTGTATACCAACCCTAAACCCAGCAGCGGCGGTTATCTGATAGTTGAACAATTAAAACGACTCAAATCAAGATCCGATGCTCGAGCTGTTTTAGAAGCCATGCAGCATGCCGATGACCTGAAAAGAACACCCATTGCAGAGGTATCTAGAGGCACAACCCATATCAGTATTACTGATCGGGCAGGAAATATCGCCAGCATGACCTTATCCAATGGCGAGGGCAACGGACAAGTTGTGGCTGGTTGTGGCTTCATGTTAAATAATTTTTTGGGAGAAGAAGATATCAACAAAGGCGGTTTTTTTAGCTGGCAACAAAAACAACGTATGCAATCAATGATGTCTCCATCTTTGTTGATTCACCCAAAACAACAAATCGCTCTTGGCACTGGCGGTTCTAACCGCATCAAATCTGCTTTATTCCAGGTCATTAACCATTTGGTCAACAGACAAAAAACACTCAAAGCTGCAGTAGAAGCTCCACGCATGCATTTTGAGAATGGCCACCTGGATATAGAACCAGGTTTTAATTCAAAGGACCTGGCACAATTAAAAAAACAGTCTCCCATCCACAGTGAATGGCATAACCACAATTTATATTTTGGCGGCGTTAATGCGGTACAAACAGGATCAGCCGTGAGTGCCACAGGTGATTTCAGGCGCAAAGGGTGTGGTATTGTAGGCTGTTAGTCAGCTAAATATGTGACATATTTTGGTACAAAAACAAACATTAAAAATTTATTTATTTTATTTAATAAAAAGTAATTGAGAAATTTATAATAATTGTTAAATCGTCGGTTTTACTCTTAACAGCTTATTTTATTCCCCTATAATGAGGGTTCTTTTTAAAAAGGTAGAGAGTTATTTATGAATAAAATGAAATTAATTGCACTAAGTTCTTCACTTGCAGTTTTAGGTCTTTCGGGATGTGCACACAAAAAAGTTGACAATAGCATGCAGTCAAAACGCATTGCTGAACTGGAAACTAAGTTATCTCAAACGAATAACAAAGTAACTATGTTATCAGACGAAAACAGAGAGTTACGTAATTCGGCTGCATCATCAACATCTTCAAGCTCAGGTTCAAACGTTAACATGAGTGCTATGGGTGGTGGTGACTTGTATCCACCTAACGCTCAGCCAGGTGAATGTTATGCTCGCGTATTAACTCCTGCGGTCTACACTCAAGTAACTAAAGAAGTTTTGGTTAAAGGTGCTTCTGAAGAAATTGAAGTGATTCCTGCTGAGTACACCATGGTTGAAGAAACAATATTAGTTAAGGAAGCTGGTGATGTTTTAAAAACCATTCCTGCGGAGTACAAATGGGTTGAAGAGCAATACATGGTAGAGCCAGAGAAAACTGAACTGGTCACCATTCCAGCTACATACAAAAACGTCAGTGAGCAAGTATTGGTTAAATCAGCTTATACCACTTGGAAAAAAGGTCGTGGCCCAATTGAGAAAATCAATGATTCAACAGGTGAAATCATGTGTTTAGTTGAAGTTCCTGCTGAATACAGAACTGTTTCGCAACGCGTTTTAGATCAACCAGCTTATACACAAAGCAAGACCATTCCTGCACAATACAACACTGTTAAGAAAAAAGTATTGGTTAGAGAAGCTGAAGTGGTTAGAGAAGTCATTCCAGCTGAATACAAAACTGTCATGGTTAAGAAACTGGTTAAACCTGCCAGTGAGAGAAAAATCACTATCCCAGCAGAATACGGTTCAGTGGTAGAAAATAGTTTGGTTTCAGAAGCAGATTTGCAGTGGCAGTCTATCTTGTGTGAAACCAACACCACACCTTCTGTCATTAACAAAATTCAAAATGCTTTGAATGCAGCCGGTTATGAAGCGGGTAGTGTTGATGGTGTATTGGGTTCACAAACTATGATGGCATTGAAAAAATTCCAAATGGACAATGATCTTGCCAGCGGTAACATCACTATGGAAGCCTTGAAAAAATTAGGCGTTTATTGATTACATAAACGTTTATAAGTATCAAAAACCCCGGCAAATTGTCGGGGTTTTTTCGTTTAAAAGAGCTGAAAACACTGGCCATTTTTAATGGTTTACTGAAACCTAAGCGTTATTCAAAACACCTTGATTAAATAAAAGGGAAATACACCTTTTTAGCCACCATAATTTATACGTTAAATTAAAAAAGTAAGGTTATATCAAGTATGAATTCTGCCGATTTTTACTATTTATTACAAAACAAGCTGAATACAACAGTTTTCGTGAGGTAAAATCAATACTCCA
>CALLLZ010000143.1 GCA_938008005.1 uncultured Marinicella sp.
TATCATCTGTTTGTTCTATACCAAGCACATCCCATGGGTACATCAGATCCACCGATTGGCATCAAATGATTCTAATGCGTCGGACATGTCTTTAATGGCTTGTACAATAATTTTCGGATCTTGCGAATGTATTTCTGCTTGAAATTTCTCTATCAGCAGATTGATCTCGTGCCTTTCTTCATCAAGACTGTTTTCAAAAATACTTTCCGCCCGCCACATGATTTCTTTGACTGCTTCGTTGTCCCTGGGATGTACTTTTAATACAGATAATTTGTCTTTGGAAGCTTGTATTTGTTCTGGGCTGAGTTCTTGTGGAGAATTGTTAATCAATAAGTGAGCAGTTTCGCCCGTTGATTCAACCTCAGCATCTACTTCTAAGATGCCATTGATGTCATAACTGATGCGCAGATCAATGCGTTGCATGCCAGCTTTGTCTTTAGGAACGCTGACTTCAAATTCACCCAGCTTGATGTTGTTCTTAACCAATCGACTCTCACCTTGATAAATACCCATCTGCAATCTGGTCTGATTGTCATTTACAGTCACATAGCTTTGTACTCGACTGGCTGGTACCACAGTATTGCGTTCAATGATGGGTGAAAAAGTCAAACTGTCATCATAAACACTGTTCCCAACCACACCTGTGCCAAGAGTGTAAGGGCATACATCTGTTAACACCACATCGGATAAATCTTTATCTTTGCCTTTCAAAGCGGCTTGAATCGCCGCACCGTGAGCAATGGTTAAATCAGGGTCAATATCAGTTCTGGGAATTTTTTTAAAGATTCGCGTCATCAATGTACGTAAAAATGCCAATCGACTCGAGCCACCCACCAAAATAACTTCATCGATTTCATCCGGTTTCAATTGAGCATCTTTCAAACACAACTCAATTGACTTGATGATTTTTTTTATCAACGGTTGGCACGCTTTTTCAAACCTTTCTGTGGTAATTGTGACTTCATTTTTAATTTTGTTTATGAACGGTTCAATGATGGGATTTCTATTGAGTTCTTTTTTGAACAACTCCATACGTCCACGCACAGCTTGCTTATCTTCAGCACTGAGTCGGCTGTATTTTATACCGGATTTTTCACAATATATATCCACCAATATTTGTAGAAAATCTTCACCGCCTAAATGATTGTCTCCACCTGATGCTTTGACTTCAAGGATGTCATCAAAATACTCCATGATTGACACATCAAATGTACCACCACCCAAATCAATGATCATAAAATCGGTATATTCAGGCTTGTTTTGTAGTCCATAGGCGATTGCAGCTGCGGTTGGCTCATTGATTAATTTTTCCACTTTAAGGCCAATCATCTCAGCTGCTTGCATGGTGGCTTTTCTTTGTATACCGTTAAAATATGCTGGCACCGAAATAACTGCTTCAGTGACTTTTTCCTGGGTATATGCTTCAGCATCAGACACCATCTTTTTCAACACCAATGATGACAATTCAACAGGTGTGTATTTTTTGCCATGGATCTTATAGCTCTTTTCAGTTCCCATATAACGTTTAAAATGAGCGACCGTCTCTTTGGGGTGTATGGTTGCACGTGTCCGAGCTGATTTACCGATGTGAATGGTACCGTCTTTTTCAAAACTAACACACGAGGGCGTTAAAAGCTCATCAAAACTATTGGGAATAATAGCCACTTTCTGATCTACATAAATGGCACAAACAGAATTAGTCGTCCCTAAATCAATTCCTAGTATCATGATGATGTCAATCCTTTTTACAAAATCATATTTATACCAGAAACTCGAATCTTTTTCAGTATACGATTAACCTTGGTAAGATTTTAAGAACAGTTTTTTTACTTTCAATGTACCTTCTTGATCTAGATTACCCATCCCCAGAAAGTTTGAACTGGAGTCATACAAGCGGTAAACACCTGACTGTCCATCAATACTGATGGTTTTACCATGTATCAAGTTTTGTGTTTGTGTTGTTGTCAGTATAAATTCAGGGTATTCAATCAACGCCTGGTCCATGGCAATAAGTAGTTGGTTGGGGTCCTTCGACTGTGCAATTTGTTCCATACTCAACATATCTTCACCACTAAAAATACCTGCCTCTGTACGATGCAATGCACTCATATGTGCAACTGTACCCAATTTAGCAGCAAAATCCTCTAACAAAGTTCTGATATAAGTACCTTTTGATACCTTAATCTCAAAATCAATATAATCAGCATGGTTTTCAATCAGCTTAAATTCATGAATCGTCACAGGTCTGGGCGGTCTTTCCACCGTTTTACCTTGTCTAGCCAGGTCATATAAACGCTGACCTTTGTGATGTAGAGCCGAATACATCGGGGGAATCTGTTGGATGTCTCCAGTTAAAGCTAAACTGGCTTGTTCTATTTCTGTGATTGTGGCTTGGGACTTTGTTGCTGTATCAATCACTTTACCTGTGGCATCACCGGTATCGGTTTGACTTCCCAATACACAACGAGCTAAATAGGTTTTATCTGAATTAATCAACAAATGCGCTACTTTAGTGGCATCACCGAAACAACATGGCAATAAGCCCGTTGCCATAGGATCCAAATTACCCGTGTGGCCAGCTTTTTTGGCCTTAAATAGATGACGGACTTTTTGTAATGCCAAATTGGAAGAAATGCCTTTGGGTTTATTCAATAACACAATACCATGCAAATCAGGGTAATTCTTTTTAACCGAACGTTTTTGCGCCATGGGACAGGTCTATCTTTACTTGCCGGAGTTATTCGTCTTCGTCTGTTAAGTTGGCATCTGTGGCACGTGCCTTTTGGATCAAATGTTCAAGCTTACGACCATATTCCAAAGAAGCATCATATTTGAATCTCAGCTCTGGCACCTTACGGGTATTGATTTGTTGTGCCATTATTTTTCGTAAGTGCTTGGCATTTAAACTCAAGGTTTTAATCGCCAACTTTTCTTGCGAAGGATCTAATGTATTGATATACACGGTTGCCACAGATAAGTCACGGGTCACTTCCACATCTGATATGGTGATAAAAGAAGTGTCCTCATCAGGTAAGTTTTGATGAATGGCTGTCGCTAAAGTTCTGCGCAAATGCGCAGCCACTCTATCACTTCTTTTAAAATCTCTGTGTCCCATATATTCTCAGTCACTTAATCTAAAGTTCTTTGGACCTCTGTACGCTCATAACATTCAATCTGATCACCAGGTTGAACATCTTTATATTGTTTTACACCAATTCCGCACTCTGTACCTGACTTAACTTCTTTAACATCATCTTTATGACGTCGTAAAGATTCAAGTTCACCTTCAAATATCACCACGTTGTCTCTCAATACGCGTATAGGGTTATCACGACGAACCACTCCATCTTCAACCAAACAACCAGCAATCGTACCAAATTTAGATGATCTGAACACATCTCTGACATCAGCCAATCCAATGATTTCCTCTTTAATTTCAGTTCCCAATATACCAGTAACCGATTGTTTAACCTGATCTATGGCCTCATAAATGATACTGAAGTAATGCAAATCTAAATCACTTTCTTTGATAAATTCGCGAGCGGCTTTGTCTGCACGTACATTAAAACCAATTATTATTGCACTGGATGCTGCAGCCAGTTGAGCATCGGCATTGGTGATACCACCCACGCCTGATGAAACTACATTAACATTGACATCGTCATTTGAAATACTTTCTAATGATTCACGTAATGCTTCAACTGAACCTTGTACATCGGCTTTCACCAATAAGTTCACCTCTAACTTGGCTTCTTGACCCATTTGTGACATCAGGTTTTCAAGCTTGGCTGCTTGCTGACGTTTCAAACGAGTTTCACGCTCACGTTCACGGTGTTCTTGTGCGGCTTCTCTGGCATGTTTTTTATTTTTCACCACCAAAAATTCATCACCAGCGATTGGCACACCTGATAAACCAAGCACCACCGCTGGAATAGAAGGGCCAGCTGAGTCTATGTCTTTACCGCTTTCGTCAATCAAACTTCTGATGCGGCCAAACTGTTCTCCACAAAGGATCATATCTCCTTTTTTCAAGGTTCCTGACTTGACCAATACAGTAGCCACAGGTCCTCGACCTTTATCTAGTGATGATTCAACCACAATGCCTGACGCATCAGAATCTTTAACTGCTTTTAATTCCATAACCTCTGCTTGCAGTGAAATCGCATCTAATAAGTTATCAATTCCTTGACCAGTCTTGGCAGAAACTTCTATAAACTGTACATCTCCACCCCAATCTTCCGGTACCACTTCGTGACCGGCTAGATCTTGTTTAACTTTATCGACATTAGCTTCTGCTAAATCAACCTTATTGACAGCTACAATCAAAGGTACTCCAGCAGCTTTGGCATGTTTAATACCTTCTTCTGTTTGTGGCATAACACTGTCATTTGCTGCCACCACCAAAATCACAATATCAGTGACTTGAGCGCCACGAGCACGCATTGCAGTGAAGGCGGCATGACCAGGGGTATCAATAAATGAAATCACGCCATTATCAGTTTGCACATGATAAGCACCAATGTGTTGAGTTATTCCTCCGGCTTCTTTATCTGTAACTTGGGTATTTCTAATGTAATCCAACAAAGATGTTTTACCATGATCGACATGACCCATCACAGTGACTACTGGAGGTCTTGTTTCAGCATTTTCTTCATCAATATTCTTCGCTGACTCTTCTTTCAATACTTCGGCTTTACTTTGTACCACTGCTTCTTCAGCTATGTGACCCATTTCTTCAACCACCAATATGGCCGTATCTTGATCTAATGGTTGGTTGATGGTTACCATCATTCCCATTTTCATCAACACTTTGATGATGTCACTGGCTTTAATAGACAGTTCTTTAGCTAGATCGGATACTGTGATGTTCTCAGGAATCGCTACAGTTTTGACTACCGCCGCTGTAGGTAGCTGAAAGCCATGTTCACTGCTGCTGTTAGCTGCTGGGCGAACGGCTTTGCGATTCTGTTTATTTTTTCCACCTCGGCCACCTTGTACATGCAACTGTTTTCTGCCATATCGTGTGTTGTCAGGTTTACCTTTTTTGGCCTCAGCCGGTCGACCAGCAGAAGCTGCATTTTGTTCTTTCTTCTTGCGGTTAGCCCGCTCTGCAATGGCCTTTTGAACCTGTTGATTAACCAATTCATCATGACGCTTTTTCTTTTCAGCTTCTTCATCAATTACTGGCTTAACTTCTTCAACCACTTCATCTTCGATATCATCTTTTGCTTCTTCAGCTGGAGCTTCTTCTTGCTCTTTGGATTTACTTGTTTTATCCAGCTCAGCCTCAAATTTACTTTGCGCCTCAGCCTGTTCTGCCATTTCAGCCTGCTCTTTTTCTAAAGCCAGGCGTTCTTTTTCAGCCTCTGCTTCGGCTTCAGCAGCCAAACGTTTTTGCTCTTGCTCTTTTTCTAATGCAGCCGCTTCTTCAACAGCTTTTTTAGCCTGATCTTCTGCTTCTAGTTGTAATTTTCGCTCATCTAAAGCTCGTTGTGCAGCTTTACGTTCTTGCTCTATCTCTGCCACTTCTGTTTGACTGGGGCCGGCACTCAACTTCTTCTTTTTAACTTCGATGTTGATACTTTTGGTTTTAGCAACACCACTACTACCGCTGGCTACGCGTAAAACTTCTGTCGACTTTCTTTTTAGCACAACTTTCTTTCTTGGCGCCAAACTCTTTTTGTCTTTGCCGTGAGAACCACGTAAAAATTCAAGCAATTTTACTTTTGATTCATTGCTGATTTCATCGTCTTCTGATTTTGCAGGAATGCCCGCACTGGCAAGCTGTTCCATCAGTTTGTCTGAGGAAATTCCTAGTACGCTAGCCAATTGTTTTACTGTTACATCAGACATTTGTTGTCTCCTGTTATTTTTTTGTTCGAACCCACTTTTTATTCAAACCAGTGTTGTCTGGCTTCCATGATCAATTCAGAAGCTTCTGCCTCTTCCATGTCTACCAATTCTAACAATTCATCAGTGGCCAAATCGGCCAAATCGTCTCTGGTTCTGATACCTTTATCTGCCAAGATATAAGCTAATTTATCATTCATCAAAGCTAAACCTAGCATATCTTCAGCAGGTTTTTTATCTTCAAGCTTTTCTTCTTTGGCAATCATTTGTGTCAATAACGCATCTCTGGCACGACCTCGGAGCTCTTCCACCAATGCTTCATCAAAACCTTCTATGTTTAATAACTCAGATTCATCAACATAGGCAATTTCTTCAATTGATGAGAACCCCTCCTGTACCAACAGGATAGCCATGTCTTCATCGACATCAAGCTTCTCTTCATACTCTTTAACAAATTCCATCGCTTCGGCTTCGTTTTTCTCTTCAGCTTGTGTCGTGGTTAAAACGTTGATTTCCCAACCAGTTAATTCACTGGCCAAGCGTACGTTTTGCCCACCACGTCCAATGGCTTGGGACAATTGTGCTTCATTTACGGCCACATCAATTGAATTTTTTTCTTCATCGACAACAATCGATTCAATCTCGGCCGGTGACATGGCATTTATCATGAATTGTGCAGTGTTTTCATCCCATAAAATAATATCTATTCTTTCACCACCCAATTCATTGGCTACTGACATGACACGGGACCCTCTCATTCCAACACAAGCACCAATTGGATCTAATTTACGGTCATGAGAGAAAACTGCAATCTTGGCTCGGTGCCCTGGATCTCTGGCCGCTCCTTTAATTTCTAAAAAACCTTGTGAAATTTCAGGCACTTCAACTTTAAATAGTTCTATCATGAACTCTGGGCTTTTTCTGGATAAGGTTAAAATTGGCCCGCGATTCAACCTATTAACTTCCACCAACAAGCCTTTTAAACGATCGCCTCGTTTTACTTTCTCACGCGGAATACCAAATTCACGCGGTACAATGGCTTCAATACCACTGCCTACATCAATAAACACATGACCACGTTCAACCCTTTTAACAATTCCTGAAAGCACTTCACCAACTCGGTCTTCAAATTGTTCAACCACTTGCTCACGTTCTGCTTCTCGCACTTTCTGCAAAATAACCTGTTTGGCGGTCTGGGCTGCGATTCGACCGAATTCTACTGAATCCATTTCTTCTTCGATCACATCTCCAATTTCAATTTCAGGGTCATCTTTTTGAGCTTGCTCCAAAGTCAACTCTCGATCTTCAGCTTCAAACTCTTCATCTTCTACGACTGTCCAACGTCGATAACTGTCATAGGTTCCGGTGGTGCGATCAATATCTACCCGCACATCCATATCTTTCATGTGTTTTTTGCGAGTCGCTGAAGCCAATGCCAACTCAATGGCCTCAAAAATCACATCGCGACTGACTCCTTTCTCATTAGATAAAGCCTCAGCAACATACAGAATTTCTCTACTCATTTTTTCACTCCACCAAATTGGGTATTTTTCCCCAGGGGTTTCAACCTTGCCTTCATTACGTTTGCCATATCAAAGCCATATTCCATGACTTCATTGGCCACTATTATTTCTTCTTCATTCACTGATTCAATGGTGCCCTTGATGTTTCTTGCACCCATGACTGGCTGCGCCAATTTAACAATGACATATTCACCAATGTATTGGCTGAATTGCTCGGTATTAAATAATACTCGGTCCATACCTGGTGAAGATACTTCTAATACATAGGCGCCATTGATGGGATCTTCCACTTCTAAAATACCAGATATTTCACGACTACAATTCGCACAGTCGTTCACATTGACTCCATTTTCATGGTCAATAAAAACTCGCAAGATGGCACTGTTCTTTTGTGGCAGGTATTCCACACCCCAAAGTACAAAGCCTAAGTCTTGAATAACGGGTTTTATTAATTGTGATAACAGTTTTTCTTTCATTACAGCTGCGTCAGCGATTACAAATCCCAGAGTTTATAAACCCTAAGTGGTTACTAAATGCTGTAAAATCAAGAGTGATAGGCAAAGACATTTGTCGCTTCACCAATCAATGAATTTCAGCAACAAAAAAGGCTCCACTTGGAGCCTGACTGTTTGATCGTTCTATTGACGATCAATCAATTGGTTGCGGGGGCAGGATTTGAACCTACGACCTTCGGGTTATGAGCCCGACGAGCTGCCAGACT
>CALLLZ010000144.1 GCA_938008005.1 uncultured Marinicella sp.
ATAAACGGTATTGTTTACTATATTAATTGGCACCACCTCACCAGGCAAGCCTGTAGCCGTTTGATGCAATTCTCTGACCTGAATATCAATATAACCGTCACCATTAAAATCTTCCATGGCGAGAACTTGATCCCAACGAAATTCAGTAACATCACCACCAATGTTTACTTTTCGCCTTAAGTCAAGTAGGTGTTTACCTTCTGTGGCAAAACTCACCTCACATTGTTCGTTACCACAGTCGGAATAATCTGAGGTGTTGTAATGCACAACCAGTTGGGAAGTTCCATAGTCGTTATGCGATTCAATTGACTGTCTATTCAATAACAGATCAGGCTTACCATCAGCATCCATATCCTTGAGATAGATCTGCATCGCATTGATATCCAAAAGCGTGTCATTGATAGCTGGATAAAAAGGGGATCTGTAATTATTTAATTCAATATTACAAATGTCATTCTCATTGACCTTTTGGAAATAATCATCTCCCATTGTGCTTATACCAGCCCCTGAAAGACTGCTGTTATTATTCCAACTGAGGATTCTTAAGCCATTTTGGCCATTTGGACAAATGGTGGTCGATGAGTTGGTAATAAAAATCACATCATTAAGACCATCGGCATTTAAATCAACCGATTCTGCACCACTGGATATCACCCCTTGCATCACTGAAATCAATTCACTTTCGCTGTCAAAAAATAGGGTGTCACCCACAGTTCCTACACCACCAAAACCAAGACCCGCACTGCTTTTTTGTAAGTCCTTGATGCCATCTCCATTGAAATCTTTATCCATCACATAACGATCAAAACTACTGAAATCAGTCAAGGATTGACCATTGGGATCAAGCAAATCATCACTCAAGTTTCTATAACTGAATGGCTCAGACGGCAACTGATCATCAGACCAGTCGATCTCTATCAATTGCCTTGAACTGGTTGGCTGGCCAGGTTTGTATGCGTACTCGCTGATCCCTTCCAGCAACAACTGATCATTGATCAGTGATTGTTGGTATTCAAAGCCATATTCCCTGATCTTTGTACCATTGATACTGGTATCAATCGAGGTCAGCATTTGAGTTTGTTCAAGTGCTTCACCATGGTTGTAGCTGATGTCATACCTAGACACCACACCTGCATTACTGGTAACCACCAGGGGTCCGTAATTGAAACTCACCTTACGAGTACCTACAGTGTTGGCGGTATGGGTATAAACAACCTCTGTCAACAGCCATTCATTGTCGCCATAATTTTGAGTAACGCCATTAACTTCATTGTAGTTATAGCTTATTGAATTGTTGTGGCTGTCCTCTTGGCGAACCAGTTGCCAAGTGGTTTCTTGAGCGCCTAGTTGCTGATAGTAACTGACTCGACCCGAACGGCTGTAGACCCTAAAACTTTCATCACTTTCATAAGTAATTTTCGCGAATGAATCTATCTCAGTGCGGTACTGAGCAACCCCAGCTCTCCAATAAGCCGAATCTGCGTTACCAGTCGTTAACATCAGGCGCTGACCGTCCAAACACAAACGATCCTCTGGGCTGAAATCCACACCGTGAGTCACACCATCTTGAGCAAAGGTTTTAGGACAACGGTAAATCGCCGAACCGGCTGAAACCGACCAGCCTGCACCCATCACACCATTACCACCTCTGGATGAATAGTTAACCGAAACATCAGGAGCCATGCCATTTATCCCCGGTGGAATCACCAGTGGTAGATTATAAGTGGCAGCACCACCTGATACACCACCTGAACCGGGCACTGGACCATCTCCAGGTACATGAACCATTACTTCTCCTAAATCTCCTGTAACTTCAGGGTCCACTTCTTCGGTTGGTGGTTCTATATTGATGACATCATCACAACCACTGGCCGGACATGGGATAATATGAAGGACTTCAGATGCAGCAATGACTTCTGTACCACTTAGTTCATATTTATTTTTATGAAGCTCAAAAACATATGTTCCAGGGGTCTTGAATTCACACCTAAAGCCAGTTTCTTCATAACCTCCAGTGGGCACAGATGACTGCTCACAACTGATATCTTGAGGATAGTTATCTATATAGGACTGTAATGGTATGGCAGTACCTTGGTCTTTAATTACCCATGGCTCTATACTGGGAAAATCATCGTCAGTATACCAATTCAAAAACACATCACATGGACCGTTACAGGTATCTGAAGCGATATCAACTTCAGATACAATGTCATAAAAAACACCATGCAAGTTAGCTCTTTTTTCCAAGCTTCTCATGGTCCATTGATCGCTTCCCATATCAGTAACACCGATTATCCTGCCATCAATCGTGCCATTAATTTTTAGCCAAAATTTGGCGTTTCGAAAATCTTTATCTTGCTCAGAAATTTCGAATTCTCGACCAAAATCACCTACGAATTCTTTATTCAAGGCACCGGACCAATCAATAGGCTTTTGCATCAGTGGGTTATAACCAGTCCTTGTGGCATAAACACTTTCTGAGCCCAGTGATTCAAAATCTGCAAAATATGTTGCAGGAGGGACTTCACTGCTCGCACCCACACAAGCACCTTCATCCGTGTTGTGCTGAGGACAAGATTGACTGGTTACCCACATGGGCTCACCGGCTTGATCAAAATAAACAAAAAGGTCAGTTTCTAAACCACCATTGATCCAGGACAGCATACTCACCTGTGCACTGGCCAATGGGTTATCATCGGGGTTGGCAATGTTGTGCTGCCATAAACCTGAATAATGGTCATTGTCATTTGCAGTTTCAAAATTATCAGTGCCTAACAAATCTATAGAGATATCTCGAATCTCAAGCATTAAAGCACCGTCTATAGTTCGAGTGTATGGATAAATATTGTCTGAGCTACCAGGCGGGGTGAAAAAACTCTGATCATAATCAAGATCCAATACCATGGTGGCATGTTGACTAGGAACACACCCTGTAACCTGACACGTGTTGGTATCATGGATCAGTAACTGGATATTCCCCGTATCAATTTCTGTGATCTCAATCGGCGCATCAGGATCAGAAGTTCTTTTGTGGATATATAGGTTTCCTTGCAAAAATGATCGCCCTTCTTCCGCATGTGCACCGGGTTGTTGTCTTAATCGAGCTTCGTACCAAACTGGCGTCCAATCATCATTGACTTGTTGGTATGCAAACCAATACCCAACCATGTCATAAGCCCTTCCATAACGACCATCTTGAGCCGTTTGATTTAAGCCATTAACCCAGTAAAAATGCCAACCTGTTCCATCCAAAGAACTGTTCCAAAAAGAACCTGGTTGTAAATCTCCAGGCCCAACTGAACCGTTTAGAGCGTCAGGAACGTTAGTTGTGGGGGTATTTAGTTGATCGTGACAAAGCGTTTGATCTGCAGCGCAGGTATAAGTAATTTTAGGCCCACAACCAACACCATCGACACAAGCCGACACCTCCCAGCGCCCAGGATTCACAGGCGGCTCAACCGGCACAGATGCATGTATGTATAAATCCTTACATATACCCCTTGTACTCCAGGTGGTAAAAGCATTAGTTTGGCTATCTATTGAATCCCCATCTACCCTGAAGCTATAAAGGTCTTTGGGGATTTTATCACCAGTGTTTGGATCTACCACTTCACTTTTGCAAACCGGTACATTAGCGACATTACCCCAACCAGCATTTGACGTAATCAGAAAGTAATCTGGCTTAAAACCATCGCTTCTGGT
>CALLLZ010000145.1 GCA_938008005.1 uncultured Marinicella sp.
AACACAGATCGACCGATTCTAATAGGACATTCTGCTGGTGGGCATTTGGCTTTGTTAGCGGCCACTGAGTTGACAACAATTAAGTTTAAACAAGTCATCGGCTTGGCAGCAATTACTGATATCAGTCGCTATGCATTGGGGCAAAATAGTTGTCAACAAGCCACGCTTGAGTTCATGGGTGGTTTGCCGCATGAGCGAACGGCAGCCTACCATGATGCCAATTTAATATACCGAAAATTAACTGATAAAGTGGTGCTTTTACAAGGTGATGCTGATCGGATTGTACCTGCCATTCAAGCTGAATTGTATCAAGTATCTAAACAATTAATTTCAGGGGCCGGGCACTTTGATTGGATTCACCCAGGTTCACCGGCCTTTAAAAAACTGTTGGAAGTCTTAGATCATGACATCTGAGTTATTAGTTGGATTCAAAATTTTTATTACAGGAGTTAAAAATGATTTGTGAAGCTCGTAACAGTAAAAATCAAGGTGGACTTGAGACGGTAGAACTGGATCAAAATAGAATGGGCCGCTTGACCAGAATGAATGCCCTCCAAGGCCAGCAAATGGCTCAAGAATCTGAACGTCGGCGGTTGTTGAAGTTGAAACAAATTGAGGGTGCATTAATCAGCCTGAGCAATGATGATTTTGGTTACTGTTTTAAATGTGACCATGAGATTGCTGTTGAACGTTTGAAATTTGATCCAACCATAACTCGCTGTATCATTTGCTGTGAATCAAAAAACTAGAGGTTATAAATGGAAGATGGGATGTTAATACAAAACGCAGTTTTTTCACTGGTGATACTCATTCTTGCCAGTTTAGTTGCTGAACCATTGGCACGTGTTTTGAAACTCCCATTCGTGGCTTTTTTAATTGTGGTCGGTTTTTTGGGTTCAGAATTAATTGTGCTATTAGGTTACGATACAGGCATCAGAGCATCCAGTTTTAACCAACTGGTGTTTTATGTCTTTTTACCTATCATCATTTTTGAATCGGCCTATCGCATCAACCAAAAAGCCCTGTTGCGTTGTTTATATCCAATTTTGGTATTGGCCATGCCAATTATGTTGGTGTCAGCTGGAATAGCTGCCTTCTTGATCTATTGGGGTATAGATCACAGTACTGGCTTTCCTATTTACACTGCATTGGTGGCTGGTGCTTTGTTGGCTGCCACAGACCCCATGGCAGTGGTCAGTCATTTGAAGCGCATCAAGGCACCTGAAGAAGTCACCACGCTGATAGAGGGTGAAAGTTTATTTAATGATGCCATTGCTGTGGTGTTATTTACTACATTATTAAGTATGGCCCTTAGTTTTCAGGGTTTAAATAATGTAGAAAGTAGCAACGTTGAACAAAATATCCCGCTGTGGTTTCATTGTATCAACTTTTTTAAAATATTTTTTGGTGGTCTCTTGTTTGGTGTTTTTTGTGGTATTTTGGGCAGCTTTCTCAGCTACATCATACAAACCAGAATCCTTGAAAATATATTGTTGATTTCTGTGGCTTATGGTTCTTTTTTGATTGCTGAAGATTTTTTGATGGTTTCAGGCATGATGGCAGTATTGGCATCTGGTTTGATTATGAATAAAGCTCATGAGAAGTTCATTCCTGCAGAAGACCGTACATTCATCAACTACTGGTGGGAAGTGATCAGTTTCTTTTCCAACGCCATGATCTTTATCTTACTGGGTGTAACCATCACTTTAAGCATGTTCGAGGAGCGTTGGTTGGCCATGCTTATAGCGGTAGGAGCTGTGTTAGCCACTCGTTTCATAGCAATATTTGCTTTACTACCGTTGATGACAATCAAGAGCAAAGAATCAGTTGGTCTACCAACCAAAAAAGTATTGTTTTGGGGTGGAACCCGAGGTGCTGTGACTGTGGCCTTGGCATTGTCATTACCGGTAGAATTGAATGCTTGGTGGACCATTCAATCGATGGCATTTGGAGTGGTATTATTTACTCTGTTTGTCCAAGCGCCGACTGTTCCTATGCTATTAAAACGAACCCATCCTAAAAAATCGAATAATTAAAAAAATGGCTAATTCTTTAGTTTCCTAAACCAGTTTTCTATAGACCATTTATCCTTAGAGTTATATAACAATAAAACAGCAATCATCAACATAAACCTGGGTAACCAATGAGATGTGGGGTCATAAAAGGCATCTTGGAGCATATGACCATAAGCCACTATAAGCAATAGAAAGCCAATAATAATGGTATTGAACCTGACCCATAGACCGATAAAAATCAGTGCCCCACAAATCAACTCAATAAATGGAATCGAATAACCCAATGTCAACAATAACCATTCTGGAATCCAATAATCCTTAAAGCCATTGACAAAAAAGTCTTGTGCGTGAGCAGCTGCGCCAATAACAAATACTTTCTTTACACCAATCATCCCAACAAAAATACCTAATGATAGGCGACAAAAAAAAGAAGCCAAGCCTTGATTGTTCATCCGAGTTACCTGTAGCAGTTCAATCGACGAATTATAATCCTTATTGGGTTTTATTGTTTCAAAGTATACTGAATTTAAGCCATTAGAAAGATGTGATATGGCATAACTGTATTTTTCATCTTTTCGGAGAGTGTCATGAAAACAATATTGTTTCTAATTGTCGTATTTACTTTAAGGAGATCCTGATCTATTCATATTTCTCTGCTTGTTTTTAAGTATTCAGTGGCCAGGCTTGATTTAATCAGAATAGTTATTCATATTTGTATTAAATCATAACGACGCCAATGGATGCTTAAAGACAAGCCCTACGGGGCTTTCATAGATTCTCAATCTCTGTGTTAAATGATTTTAAGATGGAATGACCAACTATGCAATAATTCGCCTTGATCTTGAAAACCTATGAAAGCCAGAAAATAATGAATAGATCAGGGTCTCCTTAAGGTTGCTGACAGTTACTGTCTTTAACACGGGTCAATTGGATTAAACTATGAGTCCCGCTGCCAAAGCCAATGGGCTCCAAGTCATAACTGAAGCGTGCGTTTGCACAATCTTGCCATTCAATGTTTAAACCGCCCACTGTCATGGGATCACCAGAGGTGCTAAATAGTGATGCTGAACCATACTTCTTTAACTCTGTAACCTCTATTCTAGATTCAATGACATTTCCTTGGCCGATATAAATTACTGGGTTACCAAGCTGATCATATGTATACCAATGCACTGATGCAGTTTGACCAGAATCTAAGCCATGGGTATAGACACTGAAACCTTCACCGTCACGGTTGGGGTTGTACCAAGAGCCTGAAATACCATTTTCTAGTGCTTTGTTTCTGTTTTCACAGTCTAAAGAACTTACTCCAAAAGTTTTGGTTACATTGAATTCTTGAGTTTCTTGATTGGCAAAATTTAAAGACAATGTTCCAGATTCACATGATTCAACCCTAAAATTGGCCTGGCCTGTGATTTCAATGTTTAAGTCTTCAGGGTTAAATTGATCGCCAAATAAAGGACCACTGGCTACATATAGTTGACTAAAAATGATTTGATTTTCAGTGATTTCTCCAATTGAGAATAACCAGCTGCTGCCGTTTAGGTTGGAATAGTTGAGGTACATGAGGGCTGTATTGTTGTTAATAATTTCAAGATTCATTGACTGTCCTTCAATACCTGCTACTTGCCAGACTCCAGATGTCCTTTGGTTGATGTTAGGCTCTGGGGTTACAGTGCTTTCTCTATTGTAGTGCCAAAAATTTGTAATACTGCCCTCTAATATACGACCTGAGGGCTCTGACACCAACAGATCAGTCTCATTAAAAATCAAAGTGGAGCCGAATTGGTCTGAGGCTTCATTCTGTAAAGGTGATTCAATCTTTTGTTGTTCTATAAACTGACCATCTGCATTTTTAGTGAAGTAGTATACGGCTCCAATTGTTTGAATTTGATTGGTTCCAGCTGATGCACCAACAACCAACTCATCTTCGGTCATTTTGAGCGCGATTCCAAATTGGTCATTCACGGCTTTGTCTGAAGCT
>CALLLZ010000146.1 GCA_938008005.1 uncultured Marinicella sp.
TGCATGCTTGTATGAGTTAACTGCATGATTTCTTCATGACGGTGTCTCGCGAACCCTTGCTCGGTTAACCCTTTAATTACCTTTCTTCTTATGAGTTTGGGTATTATGGTCTTTAAAATCGGAGGTAATTGACCAAAAAAACCTTGTTTAATGATTGGCCAAGTATCGTCTCTGAACCAGCGCGAATAAATTAAACAAAAATAAAAGTTTTCATCCAATGATTTACTTACTAAATGAGTTATAGCGAGCTGTTCTGCATTGAGTTCATTGTCTATCGTTAACTTGTATTTATTCTTTAGATGTTCGATGATGAAAAAAGAGTCCGCAATGATTTTCCCTTCATCTTCAATAAAAGGCAGTTTGCCTTTGGGTGCACGTGATAGGTTGTTTTTGTCAGTATTTGCTTCAAATCCAATTTCTGCGATACGCATAAACACATCAACTTTGAGTACATATGGACTGGGGTCGGTCATGCCAAATTGAGAGCCAAATCCATGTAGTTTTATCATAGTCATTCTTATTCCTGTATTTGAATTGCATAATGATAAACTCAGGCTGCTGACAGCATGGTGTCAGTAGTTAAATTAATTTTAATTGAAGGCGGATGAAATGCCAAGTTTGGTTTGGGTTTATCAATATGAGGGCGCGGAGTGGACATCATTGTGGCTATGAATATCATGTGCAATTTATTGAGTGCTTTAAAAGGTGCTATCATGCATTATTAACAGAGTTTTATCGATAAGGGCTAACCCATGCTTAGTTATAGACATTCATTTCATGCAGGTAATTTCGCAGATGTGCTTAAGCACATTGTGCAGTTGGAAATTACCGTTCACTTGCTTAAAAAAAATAAACCGTTCGATTACATTGATACCCATGCGGGTGCCGGCATGTATGATTTAAAATCATATGAGGCGAGTAAATTGTCTGAATTTAAACGAGGTGTGGGGTTATTAAACTCGTTAGATTATCCAGAGCTGACAACATATTTCGAATTAATTGAATCGGTTAATCGGATCCCAGGTAAATTGGAGCATTATCCTGGATCGCCGTATTTTACTTTGTCGTTGATGAGGTCAGAAGATCGAGCGAATTTATATGAACTTCATAGCAAAGATTACCAATTACTAAAAACACTAACCGCCGTTGATAGTCGATTTGAGCCAGCTATACAAATTCATAATGTTGATGGGTATGTTGGTATGATGGGATTGTTGCCGCCACCGTCAAGACGGGCTCTGATATTGGTCGATCCATCGTATGAAGTGAAATCAGAGTATCAAAAGATGATTGATACAGTGATTAAGGCGCACAAAAAATTTGCCACTGGCATTTACGCGATTTGGTATCCAGTGGTTGATCGAGCCAGAATAACTCAGATTGATAACATCTTGTATAAAAGTGGTATCAAAGATATTCAACGTTTTGAGTTGGATTTGTCACAAGATGATGAAAAGGGTATGACTGCATCTGGCATGTGGGTGATTAACCCACCTTGGGGCCTGTTGGAAAAAATGAAAGGAGTGTTACCTAAATTAAAAAGAGATTTGTCACCTGATACATCTGATCGATCAAAGGCTTCCTATCGATGTGAAGTTCTGGTGTCAGAGTAATTTAAACTTCGTATGGCCAATAATGTAATGATGCCCAACTGGCTATGAATGCCAGTTGGGTATTTTTTAGCTTATATTATTAACCCGGCAGCTTTTAATATCAGCTTGTTAAGGATTGCAGATGAGCGCCATCTCAGCGTTTCAGTTTTTTCTAATGGAGCGGCCATTAGATGCAAACTGAGCCTCGCAAAATAGCGTCTACTTTTGGTGATATGACACTCATCTGCAATCCTGAATCCAATGTATTAGGCTGCCGGGTTAATATTGAGCAGCAGTGATATAAAGTTCAACACGGCGATTTTGGCTGCGCCCTGAGGCATTGTTATTATTGGCAATGGGTTGTGACTCACCTAAGCCAAGTGGAGATAAACGATTGCCTGGGATGCCTTGGGCGGTTAAATAATCAGCAACGCTGTAAGCGCGTTTGTATGATAATTCACGGTTGTAACCATCTTTACCTACTGAATCTGTATGACCAATCACGTCTAAGTTGGTGTCTTTATATTTGTATAAGACTTTAGCGACGGAGTTTAAACTCGCATAAAAACTACTTTTTATGGCATATTCTGCAGTATTGAAGGTGATGTTGCTGGGCATAATCAGTTGAATTTGATCGCCGTTACGAGCTACTTGAACCCCAGTACCTCGAAGTTCGCGGCGAAGTTCAGCTTCTTGATGATCCATATAAGCGCCCACACCTGCACCAATGGCACCACAGCCAGCTGCTGCATTGCGAGCGCTTTTGGAGTTTCGTGTGGCGCCAATCAAACCGCACACAACAGCGCCTGCAGCACCATATTTCACACTTTTTCGTATTTTCTTTTCTCCCGTGTAAGGGTCAGAAGTTGTACAAGCCGTTATAAAAAAAGCGAGTAAAGTCAATATCGTTATTTTTTTCATAGTTTTTCTCATTGAGTTATGTGGGTTTGATCATAAACCCAAAAAACTTAATGAACTGTGAATATGATACAAACTTATGCTAATCATATATGCATCAGTGGTGTTTTTAGACATTTTCATCAAGGAGATTAAAAAAATCATTAAAGCGAGGGTTTTAATGTGAAATCAATCACATATATTGATTCTTACCGTTTTTGACCAGAGCAAAAGTTAATTCATTCAAGTTGTCATAGTAGTATGTTCTTTCGAATTAATAACTAGAGGAGAGCGCTATGAAAAATATAATATTT
>CALLLZ010000147.1 GCA_938008005.1 uncultured Marinicella sp.
GGTAGAAGTCATGACCTTTTGTTGACTTAAACCTTCCAATGTAGCCAATCCAACAAAATTCAAAGCACCCGGTGAACAGACTACTTTTACTTCGTCTCCTTGTTTCACCCATTCTGAAATCAAGCCGGTGGCTTTGGCACAGGCAATGGAACCTGTCATTAATAGTAAACGTTTCATGAAGAGGTTCCTCTGATTCCATGAGTCAAAGTGTCAAGTGGTACGTTATCAATGAGGCGAATCTCACCCAAACTGGCGGCTGCCAATAAGCGATCATCCATCACTTCAAGATAATCCACATCGAATCCAATCGATGCGAGTTGTTGTTTTTTATCAGCCAATGAAGTGTCAGAAATTAATGTGGCATAAAATTGTGGGGCGATTTTTCTTTCAATCGGCGTCAATCTCAAATTACGTGAACTCATAGCTAATCCGTCCGCTTCGCGGATTATCGGACAAGAAACAATTTTGACGTTCAGAAAAAATGCCTGGACCATGCCTTTAATTAAACTCAGTTGCTGATAATCCTTTTCACCAAAATAAGCATAATCAGGCTTAATCAGGTTAAATAATTTCATCACAACTGATAAAACCCCATCAAAATGGCCGGGGCGATGAGCACCACAATAAAGTTTACTTAAGGAGTTTTCAGTCAATTGAAACTGGTAATTATCTGGGTAGATCATTTCGAAATTCGGCAAAAAAACCGCATCAACGCCAGCCGCTTCTAATTGCTGTAAATCGGCTTCCAATGTATTCGGATATTTTTCTAGATCACTGCTTTTGTTAAATTGAGTGGGGTTAACAAAAATACTGACCACCACTAGATCGTTATCATTTTTGGCATTAACTTTTTTACCATTAGTTCTTTTGGTGTTGGCATTCTGAGCAGCTGTTACTAAGGATAAATGTCCCGCATGTAAAGCACCCATAGTAGGCACCAATCCAATGCGGCCCGATACTTTTTTTCGATACCGTTGTAGTGCTTCAATTGATTTAATTCGTTGCATCAATATTGCTCCGATTCGTCCGGGTATTTTTTTTCTTTAACATCTTTGACGTAAGCATTAAATGCATTCAAAAACAATTGTTCCGTATTCAAATATCGGCGCAAGAACTTAGGACTAAAGGTCGATGAATAGCCCAACATATCTTGCAATACCAACACTTGACCATCAACAGCAGCACCGGCACCTATGCCAATTGTGATCATATTCGTATGCTTCACTAATTCCTGTGTCAGCTCATCAGGCACACATTCTAAAACCACTGAAAAACAACCCAACGATTCAAGCGTTTTGGCTTCTTCAATAATTCGGGCTTGATCATCTGCTGATTTTCCTTGTACTTTAAAACCACCGAATTGATTGACCGATTGAGGTGTTAATCCCAAATGCCCCATCACAGGAATACCTGACTCAACGATGTGTTTGATCAATGTTTCATTACCTGCCACTCCTTCCAACTTGATTGCATGCGCTCCAGCTTTCATTAACAACTCGACCGCTTGCATATTTTCATCCAATGACTTGCGGTAAGAAAGAAATGGCATATCTCCTATGATAAACTTATTGGGTGCACCTTTTGATACTGCACGAACGTGCTGTGCCATGGTTTGGGTATCAATTGGCAAAGTAGAATTTTCACCATGCATCACCATCGCAGCCGAATCACCCACCAAAATCAATTCCACCTCAGATTGACTCATGATGAGTGCCGATGAATAATCATAGCAGGTCAACATGGCTAATTTTTCTCCGGCTTGTTTTTTAGCGAATAATTGATTAATAGTCACCTTACTTTTTGTCATATTTGGTTCCTTTTGGCCAGTTGCTTGGTTTGATTGTTGAGTTGATAAAAACTTTCATACACATCTTGCAAAGGGTGCCCCGACAGTACCTTTTGATGTTTGGCAATGGTGGATTCATCACCTCTGATCATCGGTCCAGTCATTGAACACTCTGAGTCTTTGGTAAAGTTTTTTGTGTTTTGCAGTAAATACGCTGACATGATATCTGCAGGCAAATTAATTTGTTCTAGCCCTTCTTGAATATTTTTCCATAACATTTGACTGAAATTACCTGCCATCACACAATAAGCATGGTACAAAGCTTTGTCTTCTGTTTTGATGTTGTGTACCGGATTTTCCAGCAAAGGAAACAACGCTTTAAATTCAACGCCTTCATCGACCACAAAAGGAATGTTTTTATAAATTTCTTCAGCATAAAACTGTGCCCCAAAAGTCATCAGTGGGTGACAGCCAATGGCTTGATTGGTATGTAAAGAACCAGAAAAATGCACCACAGTTTTACTTTTCAATGCTGGATTTCTGGTAATGAATGGCTCAATTTGATCATCCGGAAGTAGCAACAAAACAACCTGGGTTTTAGATACAACGGACTCTAATGTAGTGGATGATTTAAATAAATTTTGAATTTTATCTTTATATCTGGATAAACGTGATTTTTTGGCATTAGATTCTGATGATCTATACCATTGCAGATAAGACTGACCAACTGATGCAAAATAATGCTTCATATGAGATGCCGCTCTGCCATTTCCAATGATGGCAATCGGCTCAATTTTTTTACTTTCAGGTACCTGTCGATTCACAGATCAAGTCCTCATATTTTTGCGACTGATCTCTTAAAGTTCAGATATTGAAACTCAAGTGAACAATCAAGTTAATAAAGTCACTGTCCATTGTGGATCAGTGCTATGCTCTAATTATAAGTGCCTTTAGCTGAATTTCAAGTGAATACGATTACCCGCTAAAACCATCATGATTATTTTTTTAAATTATAATCACAAAATCTCTACCCTCAATTTCATCAAACTTTAAATACCTTCTGATAAATTTTTCTTTGCTTTTTCAAACAGAGCTCAAAAAAGCCCTTATGCCATCGAGGAACATTTGTACCGCAATAGCAATCAGAATCATACCCATCAACCGTTCAATGGCTATCATGCCATTCTTGCCCAGGTATTTTTGCATCGCAGTCGCTGAAAACAAAATAATGGCTGATAGTGACCATGCTATGAATAATGCTATAGCCAACACATCAAATTGTTCTGGGTGTTTACTGGCCAGTAAAATCAATGTGGCCAGAATGGAAGGTCCTGCCACCAATGGAATGGCCAATGGCACTAAAAAAGGAGCATCTTCGGTAGCTTCTTCATCGCCGTATTGCTTACTGACAGGAAAGATCATACGCAATGCGATAATGAATAAAATAATGGCACCTGCCAATGACACTGACACCTGTTCTAAGTGCAAGAAATCAAGCATTTGTTTACCGAAAAACAAAAACAAAAACAAAATGGCCAAAGCCATCAATAGTTCACGAGCCAAAACGCGGAAGCGATTTTCGACCTTTTCTAGTTGCGAAAGAAAGATCGGAATATTACCCAGCGGGTCCAAGATTAAAAACAATAGAATGGTTGCTGATAAAATATCCATAAAAATTTACCTAAAAAAAAGCCAATCACTGTTTCCAGAGATTGGCCTGTTGATTATTTTGGTTAAAATCAAAAAGGCCAAACATCACGCCATTTAAGTACATCGGTTTTCAGATCAAGTTCACCATCTTGTAAATATGAATGATTCGGGTAATTAGCTACCAACATATTCTTACTCTGCTCAGCCAATTCAGCTTCATCTAATTTCATGTATGACTCGACCATTAAAGCCAATGCATTGGGAACAGCGGGTGTATCTTGAAAGGACTCTAAAACAAATTTAGCACGATTAACAGCAGCGATGGGTGCCCCACGACGCAAATAATAAGAGGCTACCTGGACTTCATAAGCTGCCAATTGATTCTTCAAAAAAACCATGCGTTTTCTGGCATCAGGCGCATAAGAACTTTCTGGATAACGCTCAATGAAATTTTTAAAGGCAGTAAACCCATTACGAATGTTGTCCTGATTGCGATCTGCTGCTTTATCTGGGTTCACCCGTTGTATGAATCCCCTGTCACTGTCAAAAAAGATCAGTCCTTTTAAATAATAGGCATAATCTAAGTTCTTATGTGCAGGGTAATTTTTAATAAAGCGATCTACAGTCGATACCGCTTGCTCCATTTGATACAATTTGTATTGGGCATAGGCTAACTCCAAATAACCTTGCTCGGTGTAATGTCCAAATGGATAATGTGAACGCAGGGCTTTATATTTATCCGCAGCAGTTGACCATACACCAGAGTCTAATGCACGTTTGGCACCCAAATACATTTCTAGTGCTGTTAGCTTGGTCACTTCGACTTCCCTGACCTTTTCTTTTT
>CALLLZ010000148.1 GCA_938008005.1 uncultured Marinicella sp.
CTATGACATTGATAATGAAAATGTAACTGCTTTTTCAACCCAAACTCTTGGTTTATCATTTGATACATTCTGGCAACTTGGAAACAGCAAAGCAACGTTAGGCTTAGATTTTGCACAACAATCCGATGCAGCGAACAATCCTGTTAATTATGATGCCAATTACTGGCGGATTGATGGCGGCCTGAAATTCAAAAAATTTAATTTCATTGTAGGTCATGAAGTACTAGAAGGAGATGCGTCTCAACCAGGAGCATCCTTCAGAACACCATTAGCAACTCTGCATGCATTCAATGGCTGGTCAGATCAATTTTTGAGTACACCGTCAACAGGCTTAGAAGATACTTTCATAGGCATCAATGGCAGCCACAATCAATTCAAATGGTTTCTTAAATATCACAACTTCAGGTCGGAAAGCACCAATCAAGATTATGGTACCGAGTTGAATGCATCCGTTGCTATGAAATATTCTAAAAATACATCATTCCTATTAAAATATGCCCAATACGATTCAGATGGTTTCAGATCTGATACTCAGAAAATTTGGTTTATGGCAACTTTCAACTTTTAAAATTATATTCAATATTCATCAATAACCTGAGTCAAGTTACAAAACCAATTGTAACTTGACTCATTGGCATTTTTTATACCCCGGCAGCACTAAGAAGTTCACCCCAAACGGTCTAACGTTCAGTGATTCTTATTACATAAAAAAACAAACCAAAGCTTATTCCCCCAAGTTTAACCTTTAACTGCTGGCCCCTCTTTATAACAGCATCATCTGACATTTGACCGTATAGCTATCATTAAAAATGAGACGCAGTTCTCACTAAATTCGTGTTTCAGAGTTTTTCAGACTTGTTTCAGGGTTTTCAGATTCTCAAAAGCTTTAATTGCCCTACTTTTTAATTTTCAGGGAAAACCGATGAAACTTTTTAGAATTCAACTATTAACTTTTATTAGCATGTCAGCCTTTGCTATTCAGGGAGAGGCTTTCGTTACAGTTGGTATCAGCAATGATTGTGACTATGATAATCTATTCGACGCATTTCAAGATGCAGACTTAAATATAAGAGCCACATCTGAGACCAGCTATACAGACTCTTTTATTATCAACAAACCCAAGATCATTACTGGTGGTTATGACAACTGTACCGATGCTGAAAACAATGTATTGGGGGATATGAAATCACAATGGAACGGACAAAATAACGGAACAACCGTAAGGATTAATGCCAATCAGGCATTCGTATCGTTGGTGGTGATTAATAACTTTGAAATAATGAACGGTGAAGACACTGCGTTTGCAGGCGCTGGCGGCATTTTAGTTACAGGAAAATCAAATGTTTTGATGGCCAATGTTGATGTACACAACAATGAAGGCAACGAAGGCGGTGGTATACGTGTCAAAGGCAGTGATGCCAGACTAACCATTACCGACACACGTATTTTTGACAATCTAGCCACTGGTTATGGTGGCGGTGTTTATTGTGAAAGTGGCGCTGTATTTAATATGTCAGGTGAATCAGCTATACATAACAACACAGCCGATATTGACGGAGGTGGTATTTTAGGTAACTTCAATTGTCAAATTGATATCAGAAGCGGTGATACAGAAGTTGGTATTAATACCAATTTAGGTATTTATGCCAATAAAGCAGTTTCCGGTGGGGGGATCTACTTACAAGGGGGCGCAGACATGCAACTGATAGGTAATGATCAACATCCCGCCAGTGTGTCTATTAATACTTCAACGAATCAGGGGAATGAAGGCGGTGGAGGTATATTTTTAAAGGGCCAAGGAACCACTCTGACAGCCACCAATGCCAGAATTGAATACAATATAGCCGAAACTTTTGGTGGAGGCATCATGGTAGATGACATGGCTAATTTCAGTATGACGCGCCTCTCATCTGTATGCTGGGATAATGACAAATGCTCTAGTATAAGTCACAATATCATCAGTTCTGACTTTGGTCAGGGAGCTGGTGGTTTTATCAATGCTGGCGCAACTTCAGATATCAGCCAAACTTATTTAAATGGAAATCTATCTAGCTTTGCCACTTTATTTGCTGTCAATAACGCAGCTTATTTAAGACTAGAAGGCAATCAGATCACCAACAACCGCCCTTTGGTTGGAGAAAACGCCGAAGATCTATTCAGTTTAAGCGGTAGTCCTGGCAATGGTGCCAGTATTGACTTCTTTTACAACACTTTAACCAAGAACAATGCCCTCAAAACATTCTTCATCAGCGGAACAATCAGTCAGCAAACAATTAATATATTCAACTCCATCATTTGGACTCAGGGTGACATTTTTTCATTGAACGGCAATATCATGCCTATTGCTCAAGTCGCTTGTAGTGTGGTAAATGAGGTTCAAAGTCTGGCTGGTAATATAGGCTTCTTGTCAATCCAAGATCCGCGATTCAGAAACGCTGCTGCCAATGATTTTCATTTATTGGGTGATTCTAGTGCTGTCGACCAATGTGATGAATCTTTTTTTATCAGTTCTTATGATGATTTAAACGCGCAAATCAGAGGTGTAGACACGCTAAATGTAGCGAATAACTTTGGCATTTATGATGCAGGTGCTTACGAATATCTGGGTCAAAATAGTGACATTATTTTCCACAGTGATTTCGAATAATTCCTAGCTGACAACATAGAACACCTTAGTTGTTAGGGGTGTTCTATGAGCTTAAATCGAATTTCCAGACTCTATACAAGCTTTTCAGAATTCAACATGCTCAAGCTTAAATCTGCCTATCAATATAATCTATAAAATCAAGATTTAGACCTCACATTCAGCAAGCATAGATTGTTCATGTTAATTTCACGATAAATTCATGTTGTTTAGCGGGATTTCATTTCTTTTTCAGGTATAAATTTTTCACACAACTGATAATTCATTTAATCATGAACTGACAAAATATTTCTGTATTTTGGCAGTTTACATATTCACTGTTTTCTATGAGGTGTCAAATGAAAGTTGTATTTAAAATTATATTACTGTGTTTAGGCTTACTACAAAGTGTTGCTATAAATGCCCAGTTTCCTGTTTATTCCTCAGTGGATGATATTCTACCTGAACAAGCTTTCGCGATTCATGGCACTGTTGACACCGGTGCATTTGGAAGGGGTGCCAGTGGCATTGGTGATTTCAATGATGATGGCTTTGACGACATCATCATTGCAGCCAGAACATCTGATCCCAACGGCTCAGGTTCTGGGGCTTGTTATGTCATTTTTGGATCGGGTGGATTATTACCCACTGATTTTGATATTTCACAATTAGATGGTACCAACGGTTTTGCCATTAATGGAGTCAACACCAATGATTTGACGGGTATTTCTGTCAGTTCTGCAGGTGATGTTAACAGCGATGGGGTTGAAGATTTGTTGATTGGTGCTCGGGGTGTAACAAACAACACTGGTGCCGCTTATGTCATCTATGGCACAACTGATAACATGCCAGCCACTTTTGAATTGTCTTCGTTAGATGGAAACAATGGTTTCAAAATATTGGGTGAATCAGCCACAGACTGGTTCGGCAATGATGTCAGTGGGGTTGGTGATGTCAATAATGACCTCATTGATGACTTGATGATTGGTGCCTTAACAGCGGACAACAATGGTGCTGATTCTGGCGCTGTTTATGTGGTATTTGGCCGAACAAATTTCCCAAGCTCTGTTGAAGTGGAAAATCTAAATGGCTCCGATGGGTTTATGTTCAATGCGCCTGCCTCTGGCGGGAGACTTAGTAGCGTTAGCCCAGCAGGTGATTTTAATAACGATGGCATTGATGATATGTTGATGGGGGCATACTATGCCAATCCCAACATGGTTTCTTTAGCTGGAGAAGCCTATTTAGTGTTTGGTCAAGATACCGTTGCTTCAGGAATTGATTTTCCAGCTGTATTTGAACTTTCATCTTTAGACAGCAGCACAGGCATAGTTTTTCATGGCACCAATGAAAATGATACCTTTGGCCGTGAATTAACCAACGCCGGTGATATCAATCATGATGGTATCGATGACATTGCTTTACAAGCACCATTAGAAGACAGCAACGCCTCTAATTCTGGGGCTGTGTATGTAATTTATGGAACAACTGACTCTTTCACAACTCCATTCAACATAAGTGATCTTGATGGCAGCAATGGCTTTGTTATGCATGGTGAATCTACCGGTGATACCATCGGTGAAGAATTAGCTTATGCTGGCGATTTCAATGGCGACGGTATTGATGATTTAATCACCGGCGCTCCCAGCGCCGATACACCCGTCACCAACGGTGGTTCTGCTTATTTATTACATGGCTGGGACTTGCCTTTCCCTGCTGCTTTTGATATCGACAATGTTTCGAATGCCAATGGCATGATTCTCGAAGGCAACGATAACTGGGACCGAACCGGTAGTGCTGTTGGCACGGCAGGTGATTTTAATGGCGATGGCATCAGCGACCTGATTGTTGGAGCCAGTGGCAACGATTTCAACGGTGCTTCAAATGGCACCGTATTTGTTATTTTTGGAAGCAGTGATATTATTTTCAAAAATTCATTTGATAATTGAAGATTATTGGAATTTTATTGAACAGTAAAATCAACCAGTTCATAAGACCAAGGTGACTTGATCTCTTCAACTTTCACCACCTTGGCTTGATTTTTATCAATCCATAAGTACTGCGAAGGTGCGCCACCAGAAAACTTGACTTTATAAGTATCAAAGATTCCAACTGGAACGGTTATTCGTTCTTCGCCTTGATATGAAATTTCAATCAAACGTTGGCCACCATCCAAACCATCTAAACGGTTAATAAATAAAGAGTGAGCCTCAGATACCGGTATCAAATGAGCCAACATCCTGATACTGTTCTGCTCTAAAGTTTGAGAACGCAACCTTTCATTCAATTGAATTTCACCCTGTCTTTTGAAAGGTTCACGTGTCACTTTGCTGTGACCTTTCAAAACGTCATTACTCCAGTCTAATTTAACATCTACAGGCGCGTCAATCGATCCATTTATCGATAGGTATATCGGCTTCAGTGTATCAACATCAACAGATACTTTGGTATCCGTCTTAATCTTCATAGATTCAACTCGAGTGACTTCACTCAACAAATATTGTTCATCTCGCTTTTTAAAAACATGTTTGGTTTGTCCCACCACCTGACCTTTATACAAACTATTAAATAGTAACTCACCTGAAAAAAAGTGATCAGAATCAGGCTTAATTGGTTTCAATTTATGAGTGGCATTACTCGGTGAACTTTTCAACATATTTAAGCTCGCCTTATCGTCCTTCAAAACAACTTGAAAGACGTTATCAAAGTCTGCTTCATCTAAATTGAACACTGACTGCTTTGACAACAAAAAAGTCAACATAGGCGTGGTGTTGCTGTGGCCTACCACCAAGACATTCCCAGTTTGCTGTTTAAGCTGTTCAGCAAAGTCAACCAGCTGACTTGGATCATAAGAGATGACTGGAGTACCCAAAAACTCTGACAAGGGTTTAGCTGTTAACTGTGTGCGCCGGTAATCTGTAGAATAGATATGTTGAATGCCAGCATGGGATAGCATGTCGGCAATGTTATGAGCACGTTGTTGCCCTTGTAGCGTCAGTACAGGGTCTTTGCTGCCATCATCTACTTTTTCAGCGTGACGAATCAAATAAATAGTTTCACTCTTTGCGACCGAACTAATTAATGCTATTAAGAGCCATATTTTTTTCATACTAAACCTGAATAAATAACCCAACAATTTTAACAGCATCCCTTTTCAATGCAATACTGTCTCAAAACCGCATTGACAGCGACTTGCATCATTAAAACGGGGCAGTCGAAGTTGTTGACTCTCTATCTGCCTCAATAATTTTATACTTTAATAAGTGATTAAGAATTGATGACTTAACTATTAACCCGGCAACCTTATACATTTGGATTCAGCCTTAATATTTTTGTTCGCTCACACCAAGGCGCTTTAGGCGAGGCATCAATATGCCACTCTAGTCACACTACAGTAAATATTGGTACCAACCGTAGGCGCTCTAGGCGATACAGTGACGGGCAAAAATAGTAAGGCCTATCCTTTTAATGTCAATATGTTAGGGGTGGTGTCGATGAGCTTCATATCTGCGTGGACTAAAGCCCCTTGTATAGCTTTTTCTAAGGGAATGACCATTAAATGCAAGCTAAGCCTCGCCTAAAAGCGCCTTGGTGATCTGACACTCATCCATCACCCTGAATCAAGGGTATAAGGTTGTCGGGTTAACAACATAAGCCAAAGAGGAAATACTTATTCAGTTCTTAGTCAACACTTCTTGAACACATGATTTAGTTAGTGCCTCTTCCAACAAAGAATATGAAGGACGTATCTTATGTTGTTCTGATAATTTCAAATTAACTTCTTGTCCCGCTTTTTTATAATGGACATAAAGTTGTGCTTTGCCTTTACCGTGTTTGACCAATAGCTCGTTAATTTCACCAGACAGGTCCTGGCTATTTTCTAAACTGACAAAACAAATGCGCTCACAATATAAGGCCACTGCTTCCTCTACACTGTAAAGGTTACTCACTGAGGTAACGAACACTTCATTATCCGGTTTCCCATCTTTACCCTTGAAGGTTTTCAAGCCAGCTATTCCTTCTACAAATATCATAGAATTCGTTTCTAACATAGCTTGGTATTCGTAAAAAAGCTGTTCACTCAAACTGAATTCAAAAAAACCAGACTGATCCACAATTCGAACCTTCATTTTACCTTTGAACCCGGGTCTAACTCCGGTGACTAACCCCAAAACCCTGTAATCTTTAGGTGAGGCGTTTTTAATGTTCATTTCATGAAACTTGGCCAGTTCAAAAGTGGTCACATGAGATA